>CAYRCG010000001.1:0-46051 GCA_964422685.1 uncultured Syntrophomonas sp.
GAATCGAACCTCCGCTCCCGGCTCCGGAGGCCGGTGCTCTATCCACTGAGCTACGAGCGCATAATATTGCATAGCAATTATAGCAGAATATTGGCAACAGGTCAAAAATAACCTTGTAAGATTGCAAACTTATGAGGCAATAATGCTTTCGCCTTGTTATCGCTATGAAACTCATCTATGATTCTACTCCAAAAACCTATTCTTGTAGCATAGGGTTGCCTAAATATTGCTTTTTGCAGCGGAACCACCTATTAATTATCGCGGAAAGCGCAGTGACCACCCCGTTGCGAAAGGCACAGTGAAGTGGCATTTGTTAGCCGTTTTCACCGCTTGTGGCGTCCCAGGTCCCGGACGATTCCACTTCGCTAAGGGGCTCGCGTTCCAGGAGAGATAGAAAAAAAGCTAGGATACATATAGTAGCGGCAATCCTATAGACAGAGTGGGCGGCTCCGGCATAGGCAGTGATATGGTCCGCTTTCGCCAAGTTTAGGCTATGGAAGTAGGCAAAAGCACTTACAGAGCTGGCAATGCCTAAAGAAAAGGAGAAGTTTCTGACCGTAGCCATGAATCCCCCTGCATAGCCGGCTTTTTCACGCGGGATAGAGCCTAGGATGGAGCTGCTATTTGGGGAACCGAAAGAGCCTACCCCTATCCCCATCAAAAGGAGGCCACCTGCAATAGTTAACAGACCACTTTGTTGATCTAGGGTGGATAAAAGCAGATAAGCGAGACTCATTAATAAGAATGACATAGGGATAATCTTTTTATTACCAATACGGTCGGAGATGCTTCCGGCCAGGGGTGCAGTTATCGCCATGGTAACCGGAGGAATAGTCATGATTAAACCAGAAACTGCCGGGGGATAGTATAGGATGTTTTCCAGGAAGAATGGCATAAGGAAAAAAACTGAAGTTTGAGTAGTGTATGTGGCGAATCCCATAAGATTGCCGTGGGTAAAGCTCTTGATTCTGAATAATGCTAAATCTAAAATAGCTACCGGCTGCTTCTTTTCGAAAAGGTAGAACGAAAGCATTAGTATAAGACCTAGGGTAAACAGTCTCCATTCGATACCGTGGCTTCCCGAGAAAGCGAACAATAAAGCTATAGTTGCTAGGGCGAATAACAGTAAGCCAAAGTGGTCATGCTTTGCTCGGTCAAGTAGTTTTTCTTGCCGGGGTAAATATTTCATGCCTAGGTAGAAGGCTAGTAACCCGATAGGTACATTGATTAAAAAAATCACCGGCCAAGAAAAATTGGCGATTATAACTCCCCCTAGGCTAGGCCCGGTCATGTTGCCTATGCCTACTATACTGCCAGTCATGCCTAAAGCTTTACCCCGTTCTTCCTGGGGGAAGATATTAGATACTATTCCAATTCCGGTTGCCATCATCATGCTAGCCCCTATAGCCTGTACAATACGGGCAGCCACCAAATAAAACAAAGAAGGGGATAGGCTACATAATAAGGAGCCTATGGTAAATATGAGAAAACCATAAGAATATATTTTACTGCTTCCTAGGGTATCCCCTAATTTGCCAAAGAACAGTAAGGAAATAGTAATTACCAACATATAAGTGGTTACTATCCATTGAATTTCCTGCATACTGACCGAAAGTTCCCGGGCAATAGTCGGATTAGCTATATTTAAAATACTGCCGTCTACCGTTGACATAAAGATGCCGATGCAAATTATTATTAGCACCCGCCATTTTTCTTCGAGTTTCATCGTTTTCCCCTTAATAACAATATCCGTCAGATTAAGGAATTAACCACAAGAAGTAATACTGGTATATATTGAACAATTGCGCTTATTATAACAGTTTATTGCCAAGGAAAACTTATTTAATAGCCTTTGCATAGAATGGAGTGGTGGAATAATCTTGCAATACAGGCAAAAGCGCATCGGGCTTTATTTTCTGAAGGGAGATGGATTATATGACCCTGGCTCAATTAGCGTTGGCGGCAATACTAACAGAAAAGCTTTGGGAAAGTATTAAGTTGGTTTGGGAGAAAAAAAGGTTAAGTATAGATAGGTTAGGAGCTCTTGCCTTAGGGATTACTATAGCCTTGGGAACTAAAATCGATTTGTTTGCTACGGTGGGATTGCCTATAACAATTCCTTATCTAGGCTTGATTCTAACCGGGGTGATTATTTCCCGGGGGGCTAATTTCGTGCATGATATATTCAAAATAACTGAAGAGGTGAAAATAAAAAGGAAAGCGGAAAACGGCAAGTTTAAGGAGTTATTGAAGTGACGATAGCATCGGCAAGACAGCAGACTGCTTTTTGGGCAGCATCCAGGGAATTGCTATCGGTACCGACTTCAATTAAGAGAGAGGTTGGGTATAGATCTTGATTATAATCCCCTCTACCTAAATAAATACCGCGCATCAGCCCCGGATGCAATTCATCCGTCGCTGCTTTTATCCTTTTAGCGAAATCAAGATTCGGCTTCAGATTAGGATTAGAGCGTCCTATTACTATCATTACCCGTGCGGTATCTATGCCATTGACCGTTGTGGCATAAGAGTTTAGGGGGGCGGAATCACGATGTATATCGAAGGCTGCATCAGGTTTTTCTTTCAACAATTGAGTGGCTGTTCGTCGGGAACGGTGATAGGCATTAATGTCGTGGGGATCGTGGGTATTAAAACTATGGCTTACACTTATGCCGTCTACTAATAAAGATTTGGCCAAGGATGCCCCCACATGGTAGATATCACCGTTACCTGGTTTGTCGGGACGTCCGGAATCGGGCAAATACGATTCATCGCTATGGGTATGGTATATTGCTACATGGTGGGGCTTCAACAAAGACTGGACTTCTTGGGTGTGGGGGCCTAAGAAAGAAGCTACATCAACCCTGCGCCTGGTAGAATAATACCTTGATTCCTTGACATCAATTTTTTTAGCGACTGCATTATTGCCGCTGATACGTATTATGACATAATGCAGGTTATCCTCATTGATATATTCATCTTGTTCGTAAACCGGAATACCTGTTTCCAGTACTATATTGCCATCGTTATCCCGAATGGTGATGTAGCTAGCTTTATCGGAATTGTCGTTATCGGGTTGGGGCTTACTTTGGGGAGAGTAGGTTGTATTAATCACATAGGCACCCACCATTAAGGCAATGAGTATAGAGAAAAAAAGCCAGACATATTTTTTAGTGATAGAATCCATATAATTGTCTCTCCACTATTATTAGTATGGATAGCGGAGGTATCCTACTATCCACCGATGCTTGTTGCCCTCTGAGCAAAAGATTCCGTTGCAAGATATATTTGTGCAATCTCGGTGTATTATTTTTGCAGATGAATCTTATATTATTATGTGGAGAGAACACTATTCTTATGTAAAGATGCTGCTAGATATGCATCATCCTAATGATTAACCGACATCAAGGATTGAGTAGAACCCATTAATTATCGATAGGCTAAAACCTAAACAATTGCTTATCCAGCTTTAATTTGGGTCCCAGCTAGCCAGGTATTTTTCTTGCTCCTCGTTAAGCCTGTCAATCTGTATGTTTTCTGTTTCCAATTTTAAACGGGCTACTCTTTTGTCGATGCTATCAGGGATACCGTATACTTTGTTTTCTAATCGCGACCTATTTTCGATGACATATAAAAGGGATAGGGCTTGCAGGGAAAAGCTCAAATCCATAACTTCAGCTGGATGACCGTCACCGGCAGCAAGATTAACTAAGCGACCTTCTGCTAGCAAATATAATCTGCGGCCATCAGGCAGGATAAATTCTTCAATATTATCCCTTACTTTCCTTTGTCCTACAGCTAGCGTATTTAAATCATTCTTGTTTATTTCCACATCGAAATGCCCGGCATTTGCCATTATAGCCTTATCCTTCATTACCGCCATATGTTCCCGGCGAATCACATTAATGTTGCCGGTTACAGTAATGAAAACATCTCCAAGGGTAGCAGCCGTTGCCATAGGCATCACTTCAAAGCCATCCATAATGGCTTCGTTAGCTTTTACCGGATCGATTTCCGTTATAATTATACGAGCCCCCATACCCAAAGCCCGCATAGATACACCTTTGCCACACCAGCCGTAACCGGCTACTACTACGTTTTTACCGGCTACCACCAGGTTGGTGCTACGATTTATTCCATCCCAGACTGATTGCCCAGTGCCGTAGCGATTATCAAAAAGGAATTTCATGTAAGCATCATTTACTGCCATCATGGGAAAAGGAAGGACTTCATTCTTTTGCATTGCTTTCAGCCGTATTATTCCAGTTGTAGTTTCCTCACAGCCTCCTATAGTTTTACGGGCTTGTTCGGGTCTTTGTTTGATAAGAGTGGTAATCATATCTGCCCCATCATCGATTAAAGCATGGGGAGAAAAGTCCAAGGTTAATTCCAGATAGTTTTGATATTCCTCGGGGCTTTCCCCATGATGGGCAAAAACACTAATGCCAGATTCCACTAGCGCAGCAACTACATCATCCTGGGTGGATAAGGGGTTGCTTGCACAAGCTATCACAGTGGCCCCTGCTAGCTGCAAGGTTTGCAACAAATATCCGGTCTTAGCCTCGAGATGTAAACAGCAAGCAATTGTTTTCCCCGACAAAGGTTTATTCTCGATAAATTCTTCTCTCAATCTATTTAGAACAGGCATATGGTTGCTAACCCATTCTAGCTTTTTAAACCCCTCCGGGGCCAAAGAGCGTTCTTTAATAATATAATGGATACCTGCATCAGTTTTTAGCAGAGCATTCAATTTAAAACCTCCTAATATAATTAGTGATTAACCGCTAGGCTCTCGGGCATCAATCAAATTAAAAAGTGAGATAAGTTGATCCCACTTTTCTTATCACGGCTAAATTTAAAGACAATCATATTATAAGCATAAAAATCGATATTAGGAAGGATAAAAGGCGGGGGCTACTTCCATTCTTCATACCAATAGAAGTCCTGTTTTTTCGTCCCGTATTCCTGAGCACTTTTTGTATTGTGGTGCTCGCCGTTGCCCATATAGACATCGAACCAATACGGGTATTCACCCCACAGGGCATAGTTGGCGTCTCCAGTATCCATAACAACTACAGAATGATACTTTATTCCGTTAATCTCTAAGGGTGGCGAGGGATATATCAGCGTGCCGAAAGGAATTATCGGTATCCGGTGGTCACATCCCGGATGGCGGGGATGTACGGCAATAGTGCCAATAAAATAGTGGTGACCACTGGATGGTCTAGGTTCAGAAGTGCTATATCCCCCAGTATAAGCAGTTGTCATTTGCTGTTTGGCGGTAAATTGAATATACCATTTTTCCTCTGGTAAATCATCTTTTTTACGGATCGGGCTTTGTGGGGTCGGCTTGGGGGATATATTTTTGCTTTTATTTATACTCCCGTAAGCGATAGTTATACTGATTATGATAAGTATCAACAAAGATATAATTACAACCATTTTCTTGCTGTTTTCTAGCATAATTTTTATCCCTTTTCTTATTAATCTGCGCCGCTCGGAGAAAAAATATTAGATTTATATATTTTTCTACAACTCACTATTAATAGTCGTTATAGCAAAGACAAGTATATGCTATAATGGCTGAAACAGTCTCCAAAGAAATATAGGGTGAAATAGATTAGAACATCGTTAGGATAAAAAGTAAACTACTAATCAGGTAGGGAGCTGTATTAATTGGGCATAGAATTGTTAAAATGCAATAATTATATATTACTAACATTTTCCACCACTTCCCAGGCCTTAAAAGCAGAAAAACTATTACTATCTAGACAGGCAGATTTTCTGTTGGCTCCTACCTTGCGGGAAATTTCTGGTAGTTGTGGCTTATCTATAAGGATTGCTTCTTCTAATTTTTGCGAATACTTTGATTACCTGACCGTTAACAAAGTGTTCGTTGCGGGGACCTATCGGGTAGTAAGGGAAGGAAGGATAAACCGGGTTGAACCGATTATAACTCAGGAAAAGAAAGGAACTGCCGGTGATTAATAGCGAAAGAACCGACAATCAAACAATGGAGGGAAAAGCGTTTCGTTACTACCGAGACGCTTTTTTTCGGGAGGTAAACTTTGGTTAAGCCGATCTATTCTTTAGACGAAATAGAAAGATACTATGAGGAAGATGGTCCTTTGGGAAAATTGCTTCCGGATTACCGATTTCGAACGGAGCAACTCAACTTAACTAAAGCGATTGGTAGTGCCTTTACCGAGCAGGAATTTCTGCTCGCTGAAGCTGGGACCGGAGTCGGAAAGACTTTAGCCTACCTATTACCGGCTGTTTTGTGGTCGTTAGAGGAAAAGGACAAAGTGGTAATAGCCACCAGGACTAAGGCTTTACAGCAACAGTTAATTGAGCAAGATATTCCGCTTATAAAACGGCTTATTAGAACCGATTTTGCCTGTGCCGAAGCCAAGGGCCGGGAAAACTTTCTGTGTTGGAATAAATATATTAATATTTTGGCGGGGAAAAAGCGTTTACAGGACGAAGAAATAAAATTCCTCAGCCATGTTTTGCCCTGGGTGGAAAAGAGCGAAACTGGCGACAAAAAAGAACTACGGCTTGGGGGGGCCTTGATGAAGCATTGGGGGATATTGGCGGCTGATCGTAAAAGTTGCCTTAGAGATAGGTGTATTCATCATGAAAAATGCTTCCGCTTAAAAATGATAAAAAGACTCGAAAAAGCTCAAATTATTATTACCAATCATGCTCTTCTGTTATCGGATATTCAGGTTGATAACCACCTTTTACCGGAATACCACTACCTGGTAATAGATGAAGCGCATAGCCTGGATAGAGAGGCTTTCGATAAATTTTCCATGAGGTTTTCTTTCGGGGACAGCTTGGAACATTTAGAATACTTACAAAAAACATACCTTCCTAGAATTGAAGGGCTATTTCCCTCGGGCAGGGGAGACCTGGAGGAATGTCAGAATCATATCTTAGTGGCAATAAAGCTTCTGCGGGAATATTTCTTTGCCTTGAATCGGGCTCCTAGTAATAGCAATGAAGCGACATTGGTTATAAAGCCGGATGAACTCGAAAAAACCTGGCTACTTGAGGCACTAGAAATCCATCGGGATTGGCAATATAGTATGAATCTTCTTCTGCAAAAACTAATAAAAGTGGAAGAAAACATAAGCGGCATCGAAGGTAGCGAAGAACTTTCGCATATAATTATTTCTTTGCAAGAAGAGGCCGATTATGCTTTTCAGATCAATGAGGAACATTTTTTCCAAAATGACATGTTGGTTTGGCTCGCTTATGACCAGGGGAAAGTTAGAGAATTATCATCATCACCTATTTGCCTGGCCGGTGAACTGCAAAATCGTCTTTACCATAACCTAAAAAGCTTAATACTAGTCTCTGCGACTCTTGCCGTGGAAGGACGCTTTGACTATTTTCTCAATAAATTCGGATTGGATAATCTGCAGCAGGAAGACCGCCTAAAAACCGTTCAGGAAAAATCACCTTTTGATTACGAAAAACAAGCCGGCTATATTTTAATTAGCGATATACCCGCCCGTAATGAAGATGATTATTCTGAAAAACTAGCTGAAACACTGAAGCAAATTATTGAAATCACTGGGGGCAGGACTTTAATCCTCTTCACCTCCAGGCAACAATTAAGACATGTCGCGAGCCTTATAAGGCCATTCTGCGAGCAATGCCGCATAAGATTGCTGGTACAGAACGAAGACGGGGGATTCGAGACTTTAAAAGAATTATATACCGCTCTGCCGAGAAGCATTATTATGGGGCTGGATACTTTTTGGGAAGGTATTGATTTAAAAGGGGAGTTGTTGAAATGCCTGGTTGTCGTTAAATTACCCTTCCGCTCACCTGAGGAGCCCTTTTGCCAAGCCTGGGAAAAGTATTATCAACAATTAAATCAGAGTAGCTTTAACCATTTTATGCTTCCTGATGCCGTGATTCGCCTGAAACAAGGCGTAGGTCGCCTAATACGGAGTGAAAAAGATAGAGGAGCTGTTATTATACTCGACGCAAGACTTAGTAAGAGCAGTTATAGTAGGGTTTTCATAAACAGTCTGCCTTTTAAAAATCCCCGTATTCTGAGCAGTATGCAGTTTGCCCCGGAATTGGAGAAATGGGTTCGGAACCAAAGGTAACATTTCGCTTTGTTTTTCATAGAATGTAGCGAAACCTATTCTGCAAGCAAGGGGTGATTTAAGTGCGGGTTTATTATTTTCGAATTCCCGTGTTTCTACGCAATCTATTAAAGAAGGTAATTAAGTAAAATAAGGAGTAGCTCGTTCTACTCCTTATTTTCGTTTCTCTACCAACACTTACTCGGCCTATTAATGCCGTCCCTTGCAGCAAAATTAGTTTAACAAGCCACTTCATCGGGAAGTAACAGCTGGGAGGTGCAAATATGCCGTCTATCAGGTTAATATTGGCATTAGCCTTTATCATCACGGGCTTATTCCTTCTTTTATCCCAGCACTAGCTAGTTAACTTTAATTTCCAAGGAAAGGTCCTTAATTAGAATTTCCATTTAAACCTATACCAAGTATTCCTCCCAAACCGCCTGCTGTTAAACAAAATAGCAAACCGTAAAGTACAGTCTTCAAGGTTATCAGGGATGGGTTAAAAACAAGGCTAGCCAAAAGGGTTAGTGTTAAGAAAACTCCCCCGACGCCTAAACCCCGTATTAGACCCTTACTGCCATAATGCTTGCTCACCTGGCAAGCGGCTAGGAAAATACTCAAAATAAGTATGCCCTTCCCTAGTGCCGGCAGCAACTCCTCGCTCAAAGAGCTGAAGTAGATAACAAAGGCCAAAACCAATCCGAGTATCAAAGTCAGGATTACTGCTTTTGTGATAGCTCGTAATTCCACCGTGAGGATTCTTTTCATAAACCTACACCTCCTATGCTAGCAAATTATGTAAGTGCCCGCAAAATTATGCCAGGAAAATTCGTATCTTTTATGCTCTGACTCACTCGGATATTACACTTCTAAATTAGCTACTTGCATTAATAAATATAATATGAATATTTACCCGCTATTCTCATAGTGGTGTCCAAGGGGTCAGGTCCCCATAACATAGGAGGATGAGAACTACGAATCTTTTGCTTATCGGCTTTTTAGCGGGTGGATGCACCTTGCTAGGTTCTATAGCCTTGTTTGTCAAAAAAAAATGGAGTAATAGCAGCCTGGGACTTTTCCTCGGTTTAGCAGCCGGCGTAATGGTTGCGGTAGTTTTATTGGATATGTTACCTTCTGCTTTTCTAGTCGATATAAAAGAAAGCTGCTTAGGCTTTATTCTTGGCCTGTTATTGGTAGCTTCGTTGCATATAGTAATACTATCTAAGGAGAACGGGAATGAAGGGCTGTTAAGGTTGGGTTATTTGATTATGTTGGGGATTGCACTTCATGACCTTCCGGAGGGGATGGCTATTGCTTTGGGAAGCGAAATGAAAGCCAGAACCGGCATGGTAATCGCACTAGCGATAGGTATACACAATATCCCGGAAGGAATGGCTATAACTGCTCCTTTGCTTATGGGGGGAATGAATCGATTAAAAATATTTTTTCGCGTACTTTTGATTTCGCTTATAACTCCCTTGGGGACGATAAGCGGGCGGGTTTTAATGAATATTATTCCTGGTCTTTTGGCTTACCTGTTGGGTTTAGCTTCAGGGGTAATGGTTTTTTTGGTTTTTTTCTACCTATGGCCGCAGGCCGGCAGCAAAGATAAAAATAGTCGTCTCAAGGGATTCGTTATCGGCCTTTTGATTATCGCAGTTGCCACCTTTCTATAGAACAAAAAGAATAAAAAAGGTGACCAATAAAGATAATAAGGGGAAAAGCAGAGGAGACGGATATATGGGTAAATGGCTATACCTGTCCCTGGCGGCTCTTTCAGGTGCGGCTATGGCCCTGCAGGGAACCTTTAATGCTGCCCTGGGCAAGATTGTGGGTATTTGGGAATCAACGCTGGTAGTGCACTTGGTGGGGACACTAACTGTCTTGCTAATAATGATTGGCTTAAGCACAGGGTTTGGCAATCTCCTGGGCAAAATAAATACCGTTCCCTGGTATGGGTTTTTAGGCGGTTTCCTTAATGTGCTGATAATCTATGCTTTGGTTCGGGCAATTCCCAAGGTTGGGGTGGGCAATGCTACGACCGCTATAATAATAACCCAGGTCTTAACAGCAGTGTGTATTGACAGCTTGGGTGCTTTCGGTATGAAAAAATACGAGTTTCATTACCTTGATTTGCTCGGCGTAGCCTTACTGGCGGCTGGGGCCAGGATTTTGCTGATGGAGTAACCTGTATCAGAAAAAGAAATACCGCATTATTTCAAGTGCTAGTAACATTATTCCGGCTAAAATCAATATAATCCCCGAAACAAAAGCCCAAAATGGCCAGGGCAAAAGCCGGATGGCTAGTTCCAGGTAATAGCTCACCAGATCTTCCGCCTCTAAACTTGATAAACTCTTTGCATTTCGCCTGTATATCGTATAGCCTAAGGTAGCTATCGACGTACCAATTGTTAGCAACCACAACCCTAAATACACAGCAGCACCTCCGTGGTTTATCTATTAGTTTCTGCAATTTAACAGCATTTCAAGCTATATCTACCTCTATTATAAACTAAACCTCTAAAACTGAAATCACAACCTTCCGAGAAAATCGGAGATTTCCTGTTTGATTTTCGGTAACTGGCAAGGAGGACTTTAGGCTATTCACATGGAATTTCCTATAATAGCTGACCGAATCTACGGAAGCCTAATGAGGTGGGAAAATGGCTATACGCTACATATTGGGAAGGGCGGGGAAGGGTAAGAGTTTCTTAATTTACCGGGAAATCACGAAGGCCTTGCAGGACGGCGGGGATCAGCCTTTGATTTTGTTGGTTCCTGAACAATATACCTTGCAGGCAGAAAGGGATGTGATCGACCAGCTTTGCCTTCCGGGTATTATACGCTTGGAGGTTACGAGCTTTACTAGGCTAGCCCAAAATGTCTTTAGCCGGGTAGGGGGGTTGACCCGGGTTTTTCTCAATGAACAAGGTAAAAACATGGTCCTGAAATATATTGTTGATGAGTGCAGTTCACAATTGAATCTGTATCAAAAGGCGATTCATCATGAAGGATTTATCAGGCATTTAAGCCAAATTATAAAGGATTTTAAACAGCATAATATTTGTCCCGATGACATGAAACCGGAAGAAGGTTTTGCCTTAATCAATGATCAGATTGTTCGGCAAAAACTAAAGGATATCAATATAATATACCAACGCTTTAACCAGTATATGGAAGGTCGGTATATCGACAGCGAAGATTTCATGAGCCTTCTAATGGAAAAAATAGAGGACTATAAACCGCTTAAAAAAGCTCGGGTTTGGGTCGATGGTTTCAACACCTTCTCCCCCCTAAGCCTGAGAATAATAGAAAAGATTATGCTAAATGCCCATGATACCACTATAAGTTTTACCCTCGACCCCCACCAAAGTAAAACCGAGCAGGATTTATTTCAATTAACAGAACGTAGCTATAGGCAAATCCGGGATGTAGCCAAAAACAATGCGCTGCGGGAAGAAGTAATATTTGTAGATTCTTCTTCGGCGGAAGCCCTAAAAAGCTCGGAAATAAACCATTTGGAGGCGGAGTTTTATGCCTACCCGGGTAAGGAATTTGTCGGGGTACCGCAGAATATAGAGCTATTTGCTGCTGCCAACATAAATGATGAAATAGAGGCCTTGGCCGCTGCACTTTTCCGTTCAGCGCGACAGGGTTATCGCTGGAAAGATATGGCGGTAATATGCCATGATATGGAGCGCTATGGAACCCAAATAAGAAGAACCTTTCGGGAGTATGCCATACCCTGTTTCATGGATAAAAAAAGGGATGCTATGAGCCATCCCCTTACCCGCTTTCTTCTATCTGTTTTGGAGATAATTAGCCGGGGATTCCGCTATGAAGATGTCTTTAATTATTTAAAAAGCGGTTTTAGCAATTTAAGTAAAGATGAGATTGAAGTATTAGAAAACTATGCTTTAGAATACGGTATCAAGGGTGCTAAGTGGAGGAATGATTTCACATACGGCGATGCGGAAAAACTTTCGGAATTAAACCGTTTGCGAATCCTGTTCTATAAACCGATAGAAGGACTAGAGGGTATGCTTAAGGGAAGCAATACCGTAAAAGAAATGACTCAATCTATTTTTTCCTTTTTGGAAAGCGAAAGTATCTATGTAGAATTAGAAAAATGGACAAATAGCTTAACTGATAGGGGATTTCTCGAAGAAGCTAATGAGAGCTCCCAGCTTTGGAATGCCGTGATAGACATACTGGAACAAATGCTCAAGATAATGGGTGAACAGGAAGTTGGTCTTAAGGAATATATAAGGATACTTAAAGCCGGCTTTTCATCATTGGAAATCAAAATAATCCCTACTACTATCGACCAAGTTTTGCTGGGCGATATTCAGCGGACCAAGAGTCATGATATTAAATGTCTTTACGTGATAGGGGTTAATGATGGGGTCTTACCCTCTTTGGGACCAAAGGAAGGACTTCTTAGCGAAACAGAACTTGAAGTTCTGCGGAAAAAAGGGTTGGACTTAGGCTACGAGCCTGAAAAAAACCAGATCGAAGAGCATTTCTTGATTTATACCGCCTTGGCTAAATCAATGGATAAAATCTGTTTCAGCTACGCCTTGGCTGATGAAGAGGGAAGGGCCTTGCGGCCTTCGATATTGCTTGATCAACTAAAAATGATTTTCCCCTGTTTACCCTTGAATACCAATCTTACCAAAGACAAACAATGGCAACTAAAGATGATTGCTACTCCGGAAAGTAGCTTTAAGCATCTAGTCGAAAAGCTGCGTCTAGGACTTGACGGAAAAGAAATCGAGGGTTTCTGGTGGGATTTATATCGGTGGTATTTCGAACAGGATGCATGGCAAAATTACAGAAAAATACTGGTACACGGCCTTTTTCATCGAAACCAACCTGCATCGATTGACCCCCGCGTAACCCAGCGCCTTTTTGGCACCCCATTACGCTCGAGCGTTTCTAGGCTGGAACAGTATGCTAGATGCCCATTTGCTCATTTTCTTCGCTATGGCATCCGCCCGTTGGAAAGGAAAAGCTATGAAATTGATAGTTTAGACCTAGGAATGCTATTTCACGATAGCCTCCTGCGCTTTAGCCGTAGGTTGCGGGATGATAAACGGCAATGGCCGGAACTTGAAAAGGAAGAATGTGATGCTATTGTTGATACAGTAGTTGATGAAGTGGCCCGGGATTTCGGCCGAGGAATATTTAACAGTGATCCGCGCTACCAAAGCTTACTCAAAAGACTAAAAAGAATAAGCCGACGCGCGGTTTGGTTATTAACGCAACATATCCGGCGAGGGGATTTTAGACCTTGGGATTATGAAGTTGCTTTTGGCCGGGGAGAAATACTGCCTGCGCTAGAAATAGGACTGGAAAATGGAGAAAAAGTAATTCTTGAAGGAAGAATTGACCGAGTAGATTTGCTAGAATTTGAGGATAGTTACTATGTTAGGATTCTAGACTATAAATCGGGCCGGCAAGAATTTAACCTTTCCGAGGTCTTTCATGGTCTTTCTTTGCAATTAGTGGTGTACTTAAAAGTTTTGTTAACCGCCTGGGGGCAAATGGGGGATAAGCCGGTCCTACCGGCGGGGATATTCTATTTTAAAATAGATGACCCTATGATTAATAGTGAAGCAAAGATGGTAGAAGTAGTTGAAAAAGAAATTGCCAAAAGGTTGAAACTGAAGGGTCTGGCTTTGGCCGACGCAAGGATTATACGGCAGATGGATCATGAAATAGCCGGTTATTCGACGATTCTACCGCTAGGTCTAAGTGCCCAAGACGAATTCTATCGTTTTTCATCAGTGCTACCCCCAAAAGAATTGTCGGCCTTGCTAAAGCATGTTAAGCGGTTACTGGAGCAAATTGCCCGGGAGATGCTTAACGGGCATATAAGGATTGAACCGGTTTATAACCGTAAACGGTTAGCCTGTGATTACTGCTCTTTCAGCACAATATGTCAATTCGACCGGCAATTTCCGGATAATGATTGGCGATGCGTTAAGCCTTTAACCCATGGAGAAGTTTTGGAGTATCTGGCGAAGGAAAATGATAACTGATAGGTGGGCAACGAAAACCACTTATGTTAGAATGATAAATATTGATATGGAAATATCTAGCTTATAATCTGCTAATGGGGGGATGAGAATGGAACAGAAACACGATAAGGTTGTAAGTTTTAGTGGGATATCGGATAGTAGTTTTAAAGGATTTAAGGTTATCATTGATTTATTTACTGATGAATTATGTCTGAGGGCTCCCGCAGCTAACCTTGAAGCCATAAGCTATAAATTTGATAGCTTAGCTATGCTACGCTTGGAGCGGAAGGAAATAGGGCATCAGGATATTTTGAATATTAGTATCGCATATCCTGATGCCGAGCAAATAGAAACAGTTATTATCAACCGGGAGGATGCCTACCGCATATTGATAAGATATAAGTTCTTTAAAGATGGGGCCAGCGAACTGAGTAAAAGAAAAACTGAATTCGAGGAGATAAGCGAATTAAAAAATGTGGCCTTAATTGAATTCACCCGAGAAAGGGATGTGCGTAGCTATAATTATGGTACTTTGCTTATAACCCAGAAGGAAGTAAACTTCATCTCCTATAACGGCAAGAACTTCATCTTGCACCTAGACGAACTTGATAGCGGGTATTATTATCACACGGTGGTATTACCAACAGATATTTTAGGTTATTCACGCTGGATTTCCATTCACCGGGTATCCGACTTGAAAAGAGATTCATTAGAAATTGTTACTTTTATGAGTAATGAAGTCCAGGCACTTCAAATGGAGAAACTCTTCGAGGAACATTATGCTAAATACCTGGAAAACAAAATGAAATCCGTGCAACAGCTTTGGCAGGATTTTAACCAACAAATAGAAGAACAATATCAATCTTTCAAAAGCGATGCTGAGGTTAGGGAAATAGCCTGTAGATTTATAAGTGAAAAAGGTGATGCGGTATTACTCGATCCCGGGAACTATTGGGACTTCGATTACTTAATGGAAAAGAAAAGAAGCAATGCTTATGTAAATATTTTGGCCCCCTATGAGGAAAAAATTGAGGTGTCCCCACAGGTTAGTTCTTTTTTTGAGGACACCTTCCTACCCTTCTACAAGTCTTTAATGCAGAAACCCGAGATAGAAAATGAAGTAGCTTTCCTAGCGGTTTGGAAGCTGCTAAAGGCGAATTCCTTAGAATGTTATGGAAACATATTTGCCATTCAGTTTCCTCATTATTCTATACAGGGAGATGATTGGCTAACATGTACGAAAGATTTCTATGCCCAATTCTTGCCCGCTCCTCCTACAACGAAAGAATTAGCGCTTTTTGTTTACTTCATGATGGCGCATTATTGGCAAAACGAAGACAATTTTACTTATTATCACCGGATTATAATAGAAAGCCAAAATGATGCTTAATGTCTAGTTTTGGCTTCAGTCATTTTTAGGATGTGAAATTATGGCTTACTGGACTAGTGAGCAGCATGAAGCTATAAATGCACGCGATTGCAACCTTTTGGTAGCGGCAGCTGCCGGTTCGGGGAAAACTTCGGTCCTGGTTGCGAGGATTATCCGACTAGTCTTGCAAGACCGGATCGATATTGACCGTATGCTTATAGTCACCTTTACCCAAGCTGCTGCCGGGGAAATGCGCGAGAAAATCAATAATGCGATTTTCAGGGAGCTGGGAAAGGGAAAAGAAAATATCCACCTGCGTAGGCAACTATACTTGCTAAATCGTTCCTCCATCAGCACAATTCATGCTTTTTGTAGCAGTGTAGTAAGACAGCATTTTCATCTTCTTAATGTAGACCCTCATTTTAAGATTGCAGATAGCACCGAAAGCGAATTAATTAAAATGGAAGCCCTGGAGGAACTTTTGGATGGGGAATACGAAAAGGGTGAGGATTATTTTCTGAATCTGCTGGATTATTTCAGCGGTAATACAGATGACAAGATGCTGGAATCATTAATATTGCGCTTATACAGCTTTATTCAGAGCCACCCGCAGCCATTAGAATGGTTGAAAGAAAAAACCGATAGCCTGTTGCAATGCGAAAATGATTGGAAAGATAATCCTTGGGCATGTGAGCTCTGCCGGCAAATAAGTATAGAATTACATGCAGCTAAGGATATTTTGAATTATGCCCTGGGACTAAGTAATAAAATAGGTGGTCCCCGGGGTTATATAGAAGCTATTGAGAATGATCTAAAGTGGGCGAGTCTTATGTTAAAGGCTACAGAGCAAGGGTTGCCTGCTCTGTATTCCTGTTTGCAGCAATTCAGTTTTGCTCGTCTAGGAAGGGTAGCGCGGGACACGGATGAAACCCTTAAAATCCAAGTGAAAAACCTACGCGATGAAAGTAAAAAAATAATAAATACAATTCGTAACCTATTGGCTCGCAATCCACTTGAGTACCTGAATGATTTAAAGGAAATTTACCCTGTTATGAAATCCTTAGGGAAACTGATAGGGGATTTTACGAAACTATATCAGGAAAAGAAAAGAGAGAAAGGCCTGGCAGATTTTAATGATCTGGAGCATTTAGCTTTGCAGGCTTTAAGTAATGAAACTGTAGCGCAAGAATACCGGGATTATTATGATTATATCTTTGTCGATGAATATCAAGATAGTAACTTAGTGCAGGAGACAATTCTAAACTATATAAAAAAGGAAGATAACCTTTTTATGGTGGGTGATGTAAAACAAAGCATTTATCGTTTTCGTTTGGCGGACCCCACTTTGTTTCTGGAGAAGCAAAACTCTTTCCCCCGAGACGAGGGCAGCGTTAACAGGAAGATAGATCTTAATAAAAATTTCCGCAGTCATCCCGAAATCCTAAATGCGGTTAATTACGTCTTTCGCCATTTGATGACTGAAGAATTAGGGGAAATCGATTATGACGAAGAATCCTTTCTTTATCCGGGGCTTATTACCGAACAGGAGATGGCATGTGTTGAAATTAATGCACCTCCCCAGGCGAAACGAGATATCAATGAGAGTAGCCGGGTAGAGTTATACTTGCTGGAAAACAACCCTGACCTTCTATTGCCGATGGGGGAAGTTAATACCGAAGGGCAAAACGAGATGAACGAAGCGGAAAGTAACCTGCTAGAACGCATTATTGAGATGGACAACACCGAAATGGAAGCCCTTCTGATCGCCCAAAAGATACACCGGCTTGTAGGGGAGGACATTTACGATGCCAAAAAACAATGCAAAAGGAAAATCGAGTATCGGGATATAGTAATACTACTTAGGGCTACACGCAATTCTGCGGGTATTTTCACGGAAAGGTTAAACGCGGAAGGCATACCGGTATATGCGGATGCTAGTTCAGGTTATTTTGATACCTTAGAGCTGAACCTATTTTTAAACCTTTTGCGTTTAATCGATAATAAGCGGCAGGATATAGCACTGCTTAGCGTAATGCGTTCTCCCATAGGCGGATTTGATATTGACGATTTTATTAAGATTAGAACCTATTTACCTCTTTGCCGGGAGGGGGGGGTCCTTTCATTTTACGAAGCTACGGAAATGTATATCGAGGAAAACGATGATGACCTCCGGGATAGATTAGTGTTATTTATTAAGCGGTTGAGGGAATGGGATTTTGAGTCCCGCATTATGGACCTCGAAGAGTTTATCGGAAAGCTCATGATGGATACCGGATTTTATCATTATATAGGAGCTCTGCCTGGTGGAGAACAGCGGCAAGCCAATCTTAGGATTTTACTGCATCGGGCAAAGGAATTTAAAAAAAGCTCTTTTAAAGGCTTGTTTAACTTTATCAATTATATAGAAAAAGTTAAATCCAGTGGAAGTGATATGGGGAATGCCTGCGTTATCGGAGAAAACGATAATGTAGTACGTTTGATGAGTATCCATAAAAGCAAGGGTTTAGAATTCCCGGTCGTAATAGTAGGAGGACTGGGCAAGAACTTCAATATCAGAGATAGTAGCGAAAGCGTCCTATTACACCGTCAATTAGGGATAGGACCCCGCTATGTCAACACTCGCTTAAGAACCTATTATGATACCATCGCTCGCTTGGCCATCAGAAATAAGATAAAGATGGAGAATATGGCTGAGGAAATGCGGATACTATATGTTGCCTGTACCCGCCCGCAGGAAAAGCTGGTTTTAGTAGGAACCACCCGACGGTTGGAGTCCGCTTGGCCAAAATGGAGGAAGCCGATAAATCCTTATAACCAATCCAAGGCAAAGAATTATCTGGATTGGCTTATCCCCATTATTCTACGCCATAAGGAAGAAGGACGGTACCTGCGGGAAATAGCCGGAGGGGATTGGGAAAATGCGATGCTTTGTGAGGATACCTCTAAATGGGGGATAAGCTTGGTTAATCCACAGCATCTGACAGCCGAGGAAACAAAAAAAGAGGAAGCAAGAAATGAATGGGCGAAGCTTTTAGAAGAAGGCGGTTGCCCTTCAACCTCCGTAGATAAAAATGAAATAATAAGTCGCCTGAATTGGAAATACCCATATCGAGAAGCGGAAAGGATTCCGGCTAAACTATCTGTAAGCCAGATAAGCAAAATAAAACGCGGAGGTTTGGGGGTCGGTGGATCCGATACCTTTCTAATCAGAATCCCCGCTTTTTCGGAAGGGGAGGTCATTGACCAGGGGCAGCAATATAGCCCGATTGAAAAAGGCAGTGCTGTCCATCTGCTGATGCAGAATATAGACTACAGGCAGGTTTCTCATAAAGATAATATAAAAAAACAGTTAGCTCAGATGGTAGATAGGGAAATATTTACCCCGGAGCAAAGCGCAGCAATCGATTTAAATGACATTTGGCAGTTTTTCCAAACGCAGTTAGGCCAAAGGGTAATAAAGGCCAAACGCTTATTTCGCGAGGCTCCTTTCATCCTGCTTATACCCGCTGGCGAAATTTTCCCCGGTACGAATAGCCCGGAGAAACTATTAGTTCAGGGGATTATAGACCTATACTTTTATGAAGGTGAAGATATCGTCCTTCTCGATTATAAAAGCGATAGAGTCTTACATAAAAATGAGGAGGAGGCCATAGCTCCTTATAAAACACAAGCCAATCTTTATCGCAGAGCCCTGGAAGAAATCACCGGCAAAAGGGTGAAGGAAACTTATTTATATTTTTTCGATTTGAATCGCGCGATTATGGTCTAAGAAAAAATAGAATCCAAGGGAAACGATTATTATTCCACTTAATCAAGAATAAAAAAGCGGGCTTCTGCCCGCTTTCTGAATGTGGATTTACCGAGCCTGCTATAGTATTTTGCAGGTTTTGGTCCATATGCGCATCTTTTGCGCCTCTTTTACCAGTTCATCCCTGAAGTCCGGATGGGCTATGTTAATTAGAGCTTCCGCCCTTTCCCATGTAGTTTTAGCTTTGAGGTTAACCGTGCCATACTCGGTGGTAACCAGATATACGCAAGAACGGGGAACAGTCACAATGGTACCTGGGCTTAAGGTAGGCCTAATGCGGGAAACGCGACTGCCGTCTTTGAGGGTGGTAGTTGAACTTAAGCAAATAAAGCCCTTACCGCCCTTAGACCTATAGGAACCGAGTATAAAGTCAAACTGCCCGCCGGTTCCGGAAATATGTCTCCAACCAGCGGATTCAGAGGCTACCTGTCCAAAGAGGTCTACTTCTAGAGCGTTGTTAATTGCTGCCACCTTATCGTTTAACCCGACAACAGCGGGGTCATTAGTATATCCTACCGGATAACTGGCGATAGCCGAGTTACGATCCATAAAATCATAAAGCCTGTCGCTACCCATGGCAAAGGTATAAACCATTTTCCCTTTGTCAATATTTTTGCGTTTATTATTCAACCTGCCGGCTTCGTACATGTCCACATAAGCGTCGACTAACATCTCGGTGTGCGCCCCTAGATCTTTTAAGTCGGATTGCGCAATCATCGAGCCCACAGTATTGGGCATAGCTCCAATACCTAACTGAATGCATGCACCGTCCTCCAATTCTTCTAATACTAAAGAGGCGATTTTGCGATCAACGTCGGTAACCGGGAGTTCGGGCAGGCTTAATAGTTTGGGATTTGTCTGGCTTTCGACAACATAATCGATATCAGAGATATGAACTGCTTCCTTAGAACCACCATAACATACGGGAGTGGAGGTATTTACTTCGACGATTTTTATTTTGGCTTTATTAATCACATAAGAGGAGATGGAATTGGAGGTGCCTAAGTTAAAAAAGCCATGTTTGTCCATAGGTGCCACAGGGATAAAAGCTACATCTATATCAGTGAATTGTTCCACAAATTTTCCGGCTTCATGATAAGTCAGGGGAATATAGTTGCAAAGATCCTTCATTGCCAATTGGCGGGAACCGCCGGAGAAGTGCCAATCATTGTAAATAAAATGTTCCCTTTCCGGGTCACATTTAATTATTTCCGGCATAAAAGTCGCTGTTACTACTCTGACCTTTACATCCTTGAGTTCGTCCTTGCGCCGGGCCAGGGCTGCATCAAGATCCTTGGCCTGCATCATAAACTCGCCATATTCTACCCAATCACCTGATTTTACCACCTTAACTGCCTCATCGGCAGTGCGTAGTTTCTCTTTATATTCGTCCGAATATGTTTTTCCCAATGAAATTTACCCCCTTATATTTTTCTCTTCTTTTAGTAGTGATTCATTTCCACATAATTGATATACGCAAATAAGCAGGTACCACCCCCCTAAAGTATTATTTTAGCCAAGATGTTGATAAAGCACCTAGAAGGTTTTTTGTTGCAGGTGGTTTTTCGAATGCTACTGTTTATGCTAGGTGCTATTAATTATGCCATTGATTCTATCATTTGAAAAGTCGATAAATTCAGTTAAATTAGAAAAACACTATAGTTCGGAACGCCGAATAGAAATGCGGTTTGAAAGTATATTTCGCTATAATATCCAAAAGTCCTTTAGAAAATTATGTTAAATACATGGCTGATAAAAGCGTCTGCCTTATCATGTTCAATGGACCATATTGTTACTAAAGATGATGGATAAGCTTGCATATATAAATAGACTAAAATACAATATACAGGGAAGGAGATGGGTTATTGCAGCAGGATAAAGATAAACTAGACATTATCGCTTGCAAGGCTTTTTCCGCTAACCCGGAATTAATTCAGTTAGTGGATTTTTTGAACAAAAGCCTGAAAGGAAAAAAGATAATGTTCGGCTTAAGTAAGAACAAAGAAAAAGGGCAGATGCTTATAAGTGTTTATGAATATGAATAGCTTTGGGGTGGGTGAAAATTGAGTAAAGAATTTCGCGACCTTATTAAAGAAACCATCAGCATAATTGTTATCGCTTTTATTTTATCGTTGATCCTTAGAGCCTTAGTAATAGAGGGAAGAGAAATACCTTCGGGTTCCATGTTAGAAACCTTGCAGATCGGCGATCGGGTTATGGTAAACAAATTTATCTATCGTTTTAAGGAGCCGGTTAGGGGTGATGTCGTGATTTTCGATCCTCCGGAGGAACTGAATTCCAGCAAGTATTTTATTAAAAGAGTTATAGGGTTACCCGGGGAAAGGGTGGAGGTAAAAGAAGGTCGAGTATTTATTAATGAAAAACCGTTACATGAACCTTACTTGCCGGAAGAAATTAGCTATCAATTTGGACCGGTGGAGGTCCCTGCTGACGCTCTGCTGGTTCTAGGAGATAACCGCAACGCCAGCTTCGACAGTCATATGTGGAATACCTGGCTAACCCGCGACCGTATCAAAGGCAAGGCTTTTATGATATATTGGCCTATCGCTAACTATAGCCTATTAGAGCGGGGGGTTTCTTTTGAATGAGGATTCTTCTTACCAATGATGATGGAATACAAGCACGGGGGATTCAGGTTCTAGTAAATGAACTAGGTTCAATTGCAGAACTATATGTAGCTGCCCCGGACCGGGAAAGAAGTGGAACCGGACATTCTATAACCGTTTTTGACCCTATCAAGGTAGTAAAGGCTAAATTGGCGGGGATAAAAACCGGTTGGGTAATTGGCGGTACTCCGGTGGATTGCATAAAATTAGCCAGCAGTAGGTTGGTAAAGGATAGTATTGATTTGATAATATCCGGGATTAACCACGGACCAAATCTAGGTACAGATGTTCTATATTCGGGAACAGTATCGGCAGCGGTCGAAGGTGTAATTATGGGCTCTCCATCTATTGCTGTATCATTGGATTCCTTTGCACCGGACGCAGATTTCACTTTTGCAGCTAAGTTCACTCGTCGGGTTATCCAGGGGTTATTTAAGAATGGTATGGATAAGAAAACCTTGCTGAACATAAATATCCCCCACCATTGTCCGCAGGATATAAAAGGCATTAGGATTACCCGCTTGGGGATTAGAAATTACGAAAACCTTTTTGAGGAAAGACGGGATCCACGCGGCAACACTTACTTTTGGATGGGTGGTGGGGTCTTAGAGGAACCCCAGGAGGATGATAGTGATGTAAATGCCATCAAGCATTCATACATAAGCATTACCCCGATACACTTTGATTTGACTGATTATCAATTGATAGAGCAATATCGGAAATCATTCGCAGGATTTTCGGACCTATTGGGAGAGACGGATGACCTTTTTTAGCCTGATTATCAATACTGCTATTTTCTTTGTGGTACTTAATTTCTCCTATATTAAAAATAAAAGGGAAAACCCGGCATATCCGGATAAACCCGTAAGCCAATTAATCCTTTTTCCCCTGGCCTTAGGGGTGACATTTACCCTTATAGTGGATGTTTTTCGAGGATTCATGCTTTATCAATTATTCATATTTTTGCTTGCCGCCCTATTGCTCTATTGGATTTTCTATGTACTTAAGAAAAGCTAGGTTTTCGGCAAAAAGCTTTGATAGTTTTATTAAAGTATAGTACCATTTTTACAGTTGACTTTAATTTATGAGGAGGTTGTTTAATGAAGGTTTACCCCAGTAGCAAAATTCGCAATATTGCTTTGGTAGGTCACGGAGGAACAGGAAAAACCTCATTGGCGGAAGCAATGATTTATAATACAGGGGCTACCAAAAGGCTAGGCAAGGTTGATGATGGCAATACTGTAGCGGATTTTTACCCGGAGGAAATTAAAAAGAAAATAACCATTAGCACAGCCTTAGTTCCCTGTGAATACAAAGAGCATAAATTAAACATTCTAGATACACCGGGATATAGCGACTTCTATTTTGAGGTAGCTGGTACAATGCGGGTAGCAGATTCCATGCTGATGGTTCTATCCGCTACCGCGGGCGTAGAAGTACAAACTGAAGTATTATGGGAAGATTATCCCGCGGTTCCCAAGGTAGTCTTTATAAATAAAATGGATAGAGAGAATGCGGATTTTTACAAAGTACTAGATGATATGAAAAAAAGCTTTCCCGACCACATTGTCCCGGTGCAGATACCCATAGGGGCAGCCGAGAGTTTTAAAGGGGTAATAGATCTACTGCAAATGAAAGCATTGGTTTTTGAGGACGGGAGCGGGGAGATCAGCGAAGCGGAAATTCCTGCCGATATGCTAGAAGTAGTGGAAACTTACAAAGAAACATTAATAGAGGCGGCGGCAGAGGCTAATGATGATCTACTCGGAAAATATCTCGAGGGAGAGGAGCTCAGTGATACAGAAATCATAGAAGGAATTAAAGAAGCGGCGGAAAATGGTTCTGCAGTATTCGTCTTCTGCGGTTCGGCTTTAAATAATATAGGCATAACTCCATTGATGGATTTCTTAATAAACTGTGCGGCTACTCCGGATAAGAATCCCCTAGTGCAGGGTAAAGACACGGAAAATGGGGCTATTCTGGCCCAAGTTTTTAAGACAATTGCAGACCCCTATATAGGTAGACTAACCATGTTTCGTTTGTTCACCGGAGAAATGAAGGGTGATTCAGTAATATACAATGCCAATAAAGAAAAAGAGGAAAAAATAGCCCAATTATTAATCATGAGCGGGAAAGAACAGGCTTCGGTTCCGGAAATTTATGCCGGTGATATCGCTGCCGTGGCTAAACTATCGGTTACTTCGACCGGGGATAGCCTTACTTCCAAAGCCCAAGCAGTTATTATGGACCCCATCGAGTTCCCCGAACCTACTTTAGGGATAGCTATTGAACCCCGCAGTAAAGGGGATGAGGACAAGCTCAGCGGGGCGTTACAACGACTCCTAGAGGAGGACCCGACTATCGTGGTAGAAAAGAATGTTGAAACCCGACAAACCATCTTAAAAGCTATGGGTGACACGCATATAGATATAGTCATTGAGAAACTATCCCGTAAATTTGGAGTGGATGTGATTAGCCGGGAAATGAAAATACCTTATCGGGAAACCATTAAGGCCTCAGTGGATGCCGAAGGTAAACATAAAAAGCAAAGCGGTGGTCATGGGCAGTATGGTCATGTATTCGTAAAATTCGAACCTCATTACGAGGGGGAGTTCGAATTTGCCGAAAATGTCTTTGGGGGATCAGTTCCGCGCCAATATTTCCCCGCGGTGGAAAAGGGATTAATCGAGGCTATGGAGGAAGGTGTACTGGCAGGTTATCCGGTAACCAACATTAAAGCGACTTTGTTTGATGGTTCTTATCATTCGGTAGATTCATCGGAAATGGCTTTTAAAATGGCCGCCCGACTTGCTTTTAGAAAAGGTGTCGAATCAGCTAAACCGGTTTTGTTAGAACCCATTATGAATGTGCAAATAGAAGTTCCGGAGACATACATGGGTGATATAATAGGTGATTTAAATAGCCGCAGAGGTAGGGTACAGGGAATGGAACCGGCAGGAAAAAAACAGCTTATCAAGGCGCAGGTTCCCCTTGCAGAAATGGCACGCTATACCATTGATTTAAAATCAATGACCCAAGGGCGGGGGAAATTCAAAATGGAGTTTTCCAATTATGAAGAGGTTCCGGGACAAAATGCAGAAAAGATAATAGAAAAAGCCAGACAAGAAAGAGAAGAAAAGTAAAAATAGTAGAATATCATTCAATGGGGGGCCTTTGCGGTCCCCTTGTCTTTATTATACCGACTATGCAGCGGGAATAGTCCCCAGTGCACTGAAGGGTGGTTAATTTATAGTTCCATGCATAATACAATCTATAAGTTGACGGAACAATTACATGGCATTATATCGCAACCCTTGCTACAGAATATTATAATGGCTACTTTACTGTTTGCATTATTCTGGCTTTTGGCTAAATTATTCTACCGCAAGGTTCTGGTATGGTTGTTGCATATTAGTCGTAAAAGTGAGACCGAGTGGGATGATAGGATCATAATAGCATTAGGACTCCCTTTTTATGCCCTTATCATCTTAATCGGTCTATACTTTGCTTTAGGTACTATATTTAATAATACAACATATGAAATATCCCTGCTTAAATTCTTCCGTACCGGGCTTATAACCATCTTTGGTTGGGCCCTATATCGGCTTTCCACTACCACTATGTCTATTCTATCCCAAGATGCCAAATCTAAAGACAGGCGGAAAGTTGATAGCGTTTTAGCAGCTTTATTATCCAAGGCTGCGCATTTTCTGATTATCGCTTTGGTTATTATAATAATTGCGGGTGAGTGGGGCTTTGATGTAAACGGATTTATAGCCGGTTTAGGTTTAGGTGGATTAGCCTTGGCCTTGGCGGCCAAGGATATGCTGGCAAACCTTTTTGGCGGGGTTGTAATCCTGCTGGAAAAATCGTTCATTATAGGGGATTGGATATCAATTCCTGAGGTCGAAGGTACCGTTGAAAGTATCTCCTTTCGCAGCACAGGTATAAGAACTTTCGAGCAATCCCTAGTTACAGTCCCTAATTCTGTCTTGGCCACCCAAGCCGTCACGAACTACAGTCGCATGGGTAAAAGGAAAATAAGCTTTAGCTTAGGATTGCCTTATCAAACTAGTAAAAAGCAGATAGAAACAATAGTTCATAAAATTAGGCAAATGCTTAGGGGGCATCCAGCTATACATCCCGAAACAATTTTGGTCAATTTTGATTCTTTTGGGGAAAGCGGTCTTAACATTTTCCTTTATTTTTTTACTAAAACGACTATATGGGCCGATTACCTTCTGGTCAAGGAAGAAATAAATCTGAATATCATAGAAATACTGGAAGAGGAAGGCGTGGAAGTTCATTTGCCTAGCCGGAAATTATACCTACAAAGTTGTGGAGATGTAAAGATTTAGCTATATAAACATATGATTAGCGTAGCCGAACATAAACAAAAACCACGCTATAGCGTGGTAAAGTTATCTGTATGGCAGGGGAGAGAGGAATCGAACCCCCAGCCCTCGGTTTTGGAGACCGATGCTCTGCCAATTGAGCTACTCCCCTGTATTTTATAATGCAAGACAGATTTTATCACAAATCCGAAAAGGTTTCAATACTAGCCTTCTAATTATAAGAAGCTCAATTTATAAAAGATGGTATGATTCCGTCTATGCATTATAGGCGGAGGCTGCGATGTAAAAACAGCAATAAGGGTTTTCGTAGTATAGGCAAGATTATATTCTGAATTACGTAGGCTAAGCGTAAGCTAATAACATATAGGGGTTAGCCGTTCGACGCTTTCAACGTGTCCAACAAGCTTATATAACTTATAACTAAGGGGTTGATAGTTATGGAAAAAGTGCTGGTATTGATGGGAGGGACCTCCGAGGAAAGGGAAGTCTCCCTAAGAAGCGGTCAGGCAGTATATGAGGGACTAAAGGAAGCGGGCTATGAAGTTGAAGCCCTAGATTTTACATCGGAGAACATGGCGCGCATCAAGGAAAGCTGTCCAAATGTCGTATTTATAACCTTACACGGTAAAAATGGTGAGGATGGTACAGTCCAGGGTTATCTTGAGCTTCTGGGAATACCTTATACCGGCTCTGGGGTTCTGGCCAGCGCAGTATGTATGAATAAAGTGATGAGCAAGAAAATATTTGCTTTCGAAGGACTGCCGACAGCAGATTTCATAGTTATAAAAAAAAGTAGCTTTTATAAAAATGCAAATGATATATCAGTTATAAAAGACCTTGGTTTGCCCGTGGTGATTAAACCGGCTACCCAAGGTTCAAGCGTCGGTACAACGATTGTTAAAGCGGCTAAAGATATTCTGCCCGCCCTGGAATTAGCGTTTTCCTTGGATAAAGAAGTACTGGTGGAAAAATTCATTGCCGGAACTGAACTTACCGTAACCGTATTAGGCAACGATAAACTCAAAACCTTGCCGGTAATTGAAATAGTACCGAAAAACGAATATTACGATTATGAATCTAAATACATCCCGGGAATGTCTGAACATATCATCCCCGCGAGAATCAGTGAGGAAGCAAGGGAATTAGTAGAAAGGATAAGCTGTAAGGCGTATGAGGCGGTAGGATGCCGAGGTTATGCTAGAGTTGATTTAATACTAGATCAGAAGGGTATCCCCTATGTTCTAGAGATAAATACCCTGCCGGGAATGACCGGAACTAGCTTAGTTCCTGATGCTGCCAGAGCAGAGGGTATCAATTTCCCCGATTTGCTTGACCTTTTTGTGAAAATGGCTTTGGGGACCGACTGCAATGAAGCGCGCTAGGAAAGGTGGGCGCCGCCCGTATTGAAAGGGTTGTATCGCAGCAGCGATCATGAGATAATCTCATGCTGTTTAATAAAAATGGGATGATTACCTCCCTTACAGTACAGTATCTGTTATAATTGTCCTTAGCAAAAGCAGGAGGATTGGTAATGGATATTAGATTAGCCGAAATAAACGATAAGTTGGTTGCGGGTGAAAGATTAGATCGTGATGATGGTATTTACTTATATCGCAGTAATGATTTGTTAGCAATCGGAGAAATGGCTCGGGCTAAAAAACTATCTGTTTCCGGTCGCCGGGTTTATTTTAATGTGAATCGCCACATAAACTTAACGAATATATGTGTTTCACGTTGCCGGTTTTGTGCTTTCGGAGTCGATGAAGATGGTAATGCCAATCCTTATTTAATGAGCCCGGATGAAGCGTTTGCCTACGGTGCCGAAGCGGTCGATTACGGGATAACAGAATTCCATATAGTTAGCGCCATGCACCCCCGCATGAAATTAGACTATTATCTTGAGGTAGTCTCCCGCCTTCATGAAGCTTTCCCGGATATTCACATCCAAGCATTTACCGCAGTGGAGATATTTCATTTCGCTAAAATCAGCGGGCTGACAATCCGGGAAGTTTTGCAACAGCTCAAAGATGCGGGCTTAGGCTCCATTCCGGGTGGCGGTGCGGAAATTTTTAATGATGATATAAGGAATGAACTCTGCCCACGTAAGGCTAATAGCGAAGAATGGCTAAATGTCCATCGCATCGCTCATGAGATGGGGATAAAGACTAATTGTACTATGCTTTTCGGTCATATAGAGACTATAGAAGATAGGATAGAGCATTTTATAAGACTGCGCGATTTGCAAGATGAAAGCCCCGGCTTCCAGGCCTTCATCCCCCTGCCTTTTCTCCCAGAAAACACCAAGCTAAGCCATTTAAGGAGGACCGGGGCGGTAGACGATTTGAAAACTATTGCCATTTCACGCTTAATGTTGGACAATATCGAACACATCAAAGCTTTTTGGATTATGCTTGGGCTCCCTATAGCCCAAATTGCTTTGGAATTTGGCGCCGATGATATCGATGGCACGGTAGTTGAGGAAAGGATTATGCATGCCGCCGGGGCTAGTACTGAAAAAGGGATTGGTAAGGAAGACTTAATACATTTAATCAAAGAATCTGGCTATATCCCGGTAGAGAGAGATACCTTATATAATATTATCAGGGAATTTTAGCAGTTGGTTCCCTGACCGGCGTATACTAGGGGTTTTCCATCCCTTACGACCAATACCACACTTTCTGCAAAATATTGCCTAACATACAATGCAAATATTACGTTAAAATAAAAGATTTGAGCGAAGACGAGGGCAGGAGGGGTCTGATACATGATCCTCGTCGATGTACTCGATAAAGGAGATTATTATGCGCCCAAGGGTTGGACATATACAGTTTATTAATTGCTTTCCTTTATTCTACGGACTAAT
Source organism: uncultured Syntrophomonas sp. (assembly GCA_964422685.1). Lineage (GTDB taxonomy): Bacteria > Bacillota > Syntrophomonadia > Syntrophomonadales > Syntrophomonadaceae > Syntrophomonas. Next base: position 29,151 of record CAYRCG010000001.1, read on the forward strand.
AGAGAAAAAGTTCCTTTTGGAAATTGACTTGATTAAAGGAAACCCATCGGATCTTAACCGTATGTTGCAAGAAAACCTTCTGGATTTAGCCCCTATACCTTCCATTGCCTATGCCAAAAATTTCCGGGACTATGTGATACTTCCAGATATTTCGGTAAGTTGTGATGGGGAAGTAAAAAGTATTTTCTTTTTTTCCAAAGTGCCAATTTGTGAACTCCACCGGAAAAAAGTGGCTTTAACCAATGTTTCGGCGACTTCGCAGGCGCTCCTTCGCATTATATTAGCTCGTTATTACAATATAATACCAGAATATTTTTCCTCTGCTCCCGAATTGGGGGCTATGCTTATGGAGGCGGATGCAGCCCTGTTGATAGGTGATGACGCTTTACGGGCTCGATACAAAAACCAAGACCGCCTTTATATCTATGATCTTGGTGAAGAGTGGAAGAAGTTTACCGGACTACCTATGGTTTTTGCCCTTTGGGCGGTACGGAAGGACTTTGCTAGCAAGAATCTGGAACAATTAAGAATCATTAAAAATACCTTCACAGAATCGATAAGATTCAGTCTGGAAAATATACATGATGTAGCAGAAAAAGCTTCTCAATGGGAGGATTTTGGGGCAGATTATCTAGTGGAATATTTTCGTTCCTTACGTTTTGATTTCGAATCGAGTAAACAAGAAGGATTATTAGAATACTACCGTCAAGCGAAAAATCAAGGTCTTTTAGATGAAGTGCCAGCACTGGAGATACTGAATATCTAAACTATGGGTTAGACCCAGAATAAAAGTTTTATTATAAAAACAATGGTTTTAAAACTAGCAACTTTTCGATTTCTCCGGGAAAGGAGTGCTATTTACTATTAGACAGGTTTTAACAGAGATTATGAAAGGGCGGCGGATGACTGATGAGGAATTTCTATTTCTTTACGAACAGGGAGATTTCCTCAGCATAGGACAGGCTGCCAATCAGAAAAGAATTGAAAGATTTGGTAATAACCGAGCAACCTTTGTAATCGATCGCAATATCAATTATACTAATATTTGCTCCTGTAAATGCCGATTTTGCGCCTTTTATCGCCATAAGGAGGATAAAGATGCTTATGTGTTAAGCTTGGATAGCCTTTATGAAAAAATAAATGAGGCTATAGAACTAGGGGCCACTCAGCTTATGATTCAAGGTGGGCTTAATCCAGATCTAGGTATTGTATATTTCGAAGAAATGTTCAAAAGCATAAAGAGCCGCTATGATATTTGTATCCATTCCTTAAGTGCCCCTGAAATAGTCCATATTGCCCGTATATCCGGGTTGGGAATAAAAGAAACACTCCTGCGCCTGCAGGCCTCCGGCTTGGACTCGCTTCCCGGGGGTGGAGCCGAAGTTTTACACGATGATGTGCGCCAAAAAATTAGCCCGAATAAGATAAAAACTAAAGAATGGTTAGCGGTAATGAAAACCGCCCATGAAATAGGGATGGAATCTACTGCGACCATGATGATGGGCAGCGTGGATAAACTTAGACATCGGGTGGAACACCTGCGGCTGATAAGGGATTTGCAGGATGAAACCAGGGGTTTTAGGGCCTTTATACCCTGGACCTACCAACCAGGCAACAACGAACTTATGGGGCGGAAGATGTATTCGGTCCAATATTTGAAATTCCTGGCTTTATCCAGGCTTTATCTGGATAACTTCGCCCATATCCAGGGTTCCTGGGTTACCCAAGGGGATAGAGTAGGCCAACTTTCTTTGCTTTTTGGTGCTGACGATTTAGGGAGCATAATGATAGAAGAAAATGTTGTCCGCTCAGCCGGTCTGGAATATAAGATGAAAAAAGCGGGGATGGTTGAACTTATAAGTGGCGCCGGAAGAATACCGGCGTTAAGGGATACTGAATATCGAATATTAGAAATATATTAAGTTATCCAACGAAGATAGACTAGTACTTAGAGCAAAAAGTTAATACATAATATTAGACAGTTAGGAGTTGAATAAATGGATATTCCCAACTGCGAACTGGCTTTTATTGGCGGTTCCAGCAGCTTGAGTATAGAGGTTCCGGAAGAACTTAACCTTGATTACATTCAAGTCTTGGACAAAAAAATGGTTTTTTCTACTCCTTATGGTTCAAGTCCCGAATTCAAATTTTTAAACATACAGGGGGAGCAGGGTGATAGGAAAATCCTGAGTTGCCGAATGCACGGTTGGCGAACCGGGGTAAGCAGGGCCGATGCTTCACGGCAAATTTTTTGGGTTTTTCTACAAGCAGGGGTAAAGGGTGTTTTGGCTGAGGGCGGGGTTGGAGCAATAAATCATCTGCTTAAGCCCCGCGATATAGTTGTACCCCATGATTATATAGATTTTTCCGTACGCAAAGATGTAGGTTTGGGGGATCGCTATCTTTTGGTAATGCGCGAGGCTTTATGCGGAGTTATGCGAAAAAAACTGCAAGAACTATTGGATAAGACCTGGGAACATAGGGTTTTTGATCGGGGGGTTTATGTTAATACCGACGGAAGGCATTTTGAAAGCCCCGCCGAAGTAGCATTATTTAAGACAGCCGGGGCGGATATAGTAGGGCAAAGTATCTGTCCTGAAGTATATTTAGCTCGGGAAATAGGGGCTTGTTATGCAGGTTTATATCTTGTGGTTAATTATGCTGAAGGGATTGTCGCTCCTTGGGCGCACAAGGAATTGGCCGAAATATTCCATGGTGAAAGCTTGAGTTTGGCAAGGGTGGTATTTGAGTTCTTTAAAACCTTACCTCTCGAACGGGAATGTGACTGCGCAAATTTGCGTAAAGAAACCTTACTTAAAGAAGTATACAAATAATTTTGTCTGTATTGCTTCGGATATACCCCGGGGTTATTATTGAAGGAGGCTCTCATATGCGAAAAATGTCTAGCACAACCAAACTATTAATCTTTCTAGTAGGTTTAGGGCTAATATCTTATCTGGCCAGCCTTTATGTTGATTGGCTATGGTTTAAATCTGTAAGCTATCAAAGCGTTTTTTCAACCATACTTTTAAACAAGGTTGGCTTATTTGTTATAGTTTTCTTGGCTACCATCTTGCTTTTTGCCTTTAACCTGAATTTGACCAAAAAGCATATGGGAATGGAGGAAGAACCCCTATATGATGAAGAAGGGCGGGTTATATACCTTGACAATGGAAGAACTCCATGGAAAGAATTCCTGCGGGGGGAACATTCTCGCTGGCTATATTGGGGAATCAGCCTTCTTGCAGCTTATCTGGTTAGCTCGGTAGCAGCCGAAAACTGGTTAGTTATACAACAATACATTAACCGCGTACCTTTCGGAAATGCTGATCCGGTTTTTAGCAAAGATATAGGTTTCTACTTTTTTAATTTGGCATTTTATAAGTTTGCTTATGGCACCTTGATGATGGCCTTGATACTACTACTCATAACCCTTGGTGCAATTTACCTTATTAATGCGTCCACGGATCTTCTTTTCGGTGATTGGCGGCAGTTTAGCTTTGCCAAAGGCCATTTGGCTACCCTTCTGGCAGCAGTATTTTTACTCAAATCGTGGGGCTATAAACTAGCCGCTTATGATATACTTTTTTCTCCGACCGGCGTAGTTTATGGGGCTACCTATAGCGATATTTTTGCCCGCTTGCTCAGCCTACGTATCCTTTTATTATTATCGATAATTATAGCCGCCGTTATTCTGGCTAATATCTTTGTTAAGAAGTTGAAGTGGATTCTATTTAGCATAGGGGCTTGGGTATTAGTGGCTTTTCTTATGGGGGGCGTTTATCCTTCGTTAGTCCAAAAACTTGTAGTACAGCCTAATGAGTTCAATAAGGAAAAGCCCTATATTGTGAATGCTATTAAATACACCCGCCAGGCTTATGGATTAGATAGGGCGGAAAATCGGGGTTTTAATATTGATTATAATTTGGATATTACCGATCCCGACCATCAGAGTACCATTGATAATATTCGTCTTTGGGATTGGCAGCCTTTGCGTACTACCTATAAAAACCTGCAACAGCTGCGGAGCTATTATGTTTTCGATGATGTAGATATCGACCGTTACACAGTAGACGGACAATATCGGCAACTGATGCTTTCAGTGCGAGAGATAGACCAGGAGGAACTACCGCAAGAAGCTAAAACTTGGGTTAACCAGCGGCTAATGTATACACATGGTTATGGTTTGGTAGTAAGCCCGGTGACAGAGGTGGCAGAGGAAGGATTCCCCGAATTCTTTGTCAAGGACATACCGCCTAGGTTTTCTACAGACTTAAAGATTGAAAGACCAGAGATATATTTCGGAGAAAAAACTGACAATTATGTAATAGTGAATACCAAGCAAAAGGAATTCGACTATCCGGCCGGGGAAAAGAATGTATTTACTATATATGAGGGAAAGGATGGCATCCAGCTTAAGACTTATGCGCATCGCCTTCTTTTTGCTTGGGTACTGCGGGACTATAAAATGTTGTTATCCTCTGATATCACTAATAGTAGCCAAATTCTGATGAACCGCAATATACTGGAAAGGGTGCAGAAAATAGCGCCTTACCTTAGCTATGATGGCGACCCTTACATTGTAATTAATGATGATGGCAGGCTCTATTGGGTATTAGATGCTTATACGGTATCAGACAAATACCCTTATTCGGAGCCCTTTGACAAACAACGCAATAATTATTTGCGCAATTCGGTAAAAATAATCTGTAATGCCTATGACGGGAAAATAGATCTTTATATCGCTGATGAAACAGACCCCATAATAAAAACATATAGCCGCATTTTCCCCCAGGTATATAAGCCGCTGACCGCGATGCCTGAAGGCTTGCGCCTGCATTTGCGCTATCCCGTAGATATGTTTTCCATACAGGCGCAGATGTACCGAACCTTTCATATGACAGACCCTTCCGTGTTTTACAACAAGGAGGACCCTTGGTTGATACCTAATGAAATCGTAGATGATAAATCGGCTAAAATGGAGCCTTATTACCTGGTGATGCATTTGCCAGAAGAAAAGGATCCGGAATACATCCTAATGATGCCGTTTACCCCCAAGAGTCGAGCCAACATGGTAGGCTGGATGTGTGCGCGTATGGACGGCGACCATTATGGTAAAATGTTGGTCTACAATTTCCCTAAACAGGAAACTATATACGGACCGGAACAAATAGAATCCAGGATTAACCAGAATACGGAAATAGCACAACAACTCAGCCTTTGGGACCAAAGGGGTTCCCGGGTATATCGAGGGAATCTCCTGGTTATTCCTATGGGTAATTCTATTTTATATGTGGAACCCTTGTATCTGCAGGCGGAGAATAATCGCTTGCCGGAACTAAAGCGGGTTTTGGCCGCCTTTGAAAACAAAGTTGTAATGGAGCCTTCCCTTGATATGGCGTTACTTAAGCTATTTGGACAAAGTCAACGGGAAGAAAAACCAGAGGCAGAAGAAACAATAAGCCCGGGGGACTTTTCCGGAGAAACGGTAGCTGAACTGGCCAATTCGGCCCGAAAATACTATGATAAGGCTAATCAATTATTACGGGACGGTGATTGGTCAGGTTATGGGGAGAACATCAAGAAACTAAACGATACTATCAGGCGCTTAGAGGAAGCGGTAAAGTCTTAAGGCACCTACTAATAACGTATTAATAACGCGATTTTTCAAGGCATACTAAATGGTATTCGAGGTGATTTTTCGAAAGTCGGAGGGATATTGGTAAATGAACAAAGAATTGCTGATCGTTTGTTTGGGGGATAGCATCACCTATGGCTTTCCTTGGGGGCCCCAGGCCTCATGGGTAACTATGCTGGGTAGTTATGTAGACGGGGAGGTTATCAACCAAGGGATTAACGGGAATACCACCTCCAATATGCTCAACCGTTTTGAAAGGGCAGTTTTAAAGTATAAACCAAGCCATGTCATTATCATGGGTGGTACTAATGATATCATTTGCGGGGAATCGTTCGACCGCATTAGTCTAAATATCCGCGAGATGGTGGAAAAGGCTGAGGATGCCGGGGTAAAGGTAATTTTAGGAATACCCACAGCGGTTGACGAACCGTATTGGGAGAAGCTTTTGCTCAGGCTACGCAATTGGATCAGGGATTTTGCCAGGAGGGAGAAGTTACCTATTATAGATTTTTCCCGCCCTTTCTACGATGATGCAGGGCGGGTCAGAAGTGAGTTGCTACTAGCGGATGGCGGGCATCCTAGTAAGGCTGGTTACCGGGCGATGTTTGAACAAATCGACCCGGCAGTGTTTGCTTTTGAATAATTTAAAGCCAAGGTACTGGGTTTTGCAAACCTTCCCGATTATGTTTGTTTGCCTCCCGGTCGTCACGGGGGACAACAAAAAAACCCTAAATACTGGCCGGTACCTTATCCGGTGATAGGGGGGCAACACTTATTGTGGTCAGAGTTTCGTCCGCTGGCTTAAATATCTTTACCTGAGCTGTATTTTCCTTGCGGGCATCGCTATACCTGGCAACTATAGAAGCGGCCAGGTATAATTCATCTTCTTGGGGAACATCATCACCCCGCAGCAGACCTAAGGGCCCCGGGCGATCCAGGACCTTAAACAAATAGTCATCAATCCGGGCTATTTTTTGCATATTATCATTTTCGCTATGGTTCCTGCCCACCGCCAGCAATTTACCATCATCCAAGTAAAAATGCCGCCCAAATTTTAGGATTTCCATTTCTTTATCCTCCATCTCCGGTCTAAGCTCTAATAATTTCCGCAGGCGACGGCTAAAACTCGCCTCGGCAAGCAAACAACCGCCGGCAGGTGCAGGGTAATCATGGATACCGAATGATGCAGCTAGTTCCATCTGCCGGGTTCTGCCCCGGCCGCTTATATCCAAAAGTTGTTCGCGATCAACCCAACCCTTTGCCTCGGGTATCGTTTCAGCAAGCAGTTTGGCCGAAAGGGGCCGGAGGATTAGACCGCGGAAGCCTGAATGTTTGTCTACTGCGTTTAAAGCCGAACGGTTCTGGCTCATAGGCCTTTGCCCCAAAACTTCGCCGCTAATTAGAAAACTTGCTTCGAGCTTTTGCATAAATTCCCCGGCCTTTCTTAACATGAAGGCATGGCAGTCAATACAGGGGTTAAAGTTCTTACCATATCCGTATACCGGATTCTTTAATACCTTTTCAATATATTCCTTGCCGGTATCAAGGATAAATAATTGGATGCCAAGTTCCTTGGCCGCCAGGTGGGTAGCTCGGTTAGCCCCGAAAAAGGGACTAGAAAAATTAACTCCGATAACAGTAATACCCTGTCTTTTGATTAAGGCGGTGGCCAATAGGGAATCTAGGCCCCCCGAGAATAAACACACTGCTTTCACTTAGTCCTTCCTTTCTAAAACTATCTTATTTCCTCATCGCTAATAACCCTTATATCGTTTTGTTTCAGGAAAGCGGTACAAACCCCATCTCCGGGGCGAAGACGGGCTTTGAAGCTACCATCGTAAATACTGCCCACCCCGCAAGAAGGGCTGCGGCTTTTAAAAATAACCATACTTACCCCATTCTCAAGGGCTATATCCAGGGTTTTTTGAGCCCCCCGTATAAAACATTGACTTCTATCTTTACCATCTATGTCTATTACCCGGGCTTTACCGTCAAGCACATCTTTGCCGCTTCCTTCTAGGATTTCCGCCGGGCGGCGGGGCGTTGGCAGGCCTCCTAGCACCTCGGGACATACCGGGACCGCCTGGCTATTATTCCAGAGATTATATATATAGGGATTGAAATTATTGCCCCCATTATATTTGCAGTTTATACCGCATAAACAAGCACTGACTAATATCATTTTACTAATTATCTCCTAATGAATTTAATCTATAAGGACTTTGAGGTATTAGCTATTAGCAACCATAATCTATTGGGTTACATCAAGTGTAATATAATAGTGGGTTAAAATTCCCCGCATAGTTCGGAATGATGGGTTGATTGTCATTGCGAGGGGCGTAGCGACCGGCAATCTAAAGCCATTTTTCATAGCAATGATAGGGGGCGCCGTTCTTTATCCCCTTCTACTAATCTGCCTAGAGCCTATATGCAAGAAATTTACTTAATGTTAGCAAAGAGGACACTGCTTTCATATTATAGGGTACAAAAGATAAATGCGGGGTTTATGTAAATATGAAAGAGTTTCCCATGTTAGTAATAAAATTAAATCCTGAACTGAGTGAAAATGAATTAGTAATAGGCCGCAACCTGGCGAACCGCCTCGAAATAGGGGGAAATCAGAGCATAAGGCTTCAGGTGGGCAGAAACTCTAAGGATATGATTACACGAATAAAACAATCAGGTAAGAACCGCAATACTATAATAACCAATACTCATCTGGGACGCAAGTTAGGGATTAGTTCTAACCGTAAATACGCAGTTAATTACCGCGACAATACTATGCGAATAGGACCGGTAGTAGGTATTATGGCAGAAACCTCCCGCCTCCCTCAAAAACCATTCGGGAACCAAACCTTCTTCATTAAGCAACTTCTTCAAAGCGGCAATTCTATAGGACAGATATGTTTCGCTTTTAGTCCTTATAGCATAGATTGGAAAAACAAAAATGTATATGGTTACAGCTGGGGGGATAAAGGCTGGATTAAGGGTCGTTTTCCCCTTCCTGATGTGGTTTATCCTCGCGAAAGGGCCAATTCTTCAACCAAACAGAACATCAGGAAGAGACTAGAAAGGGCGGGGGCAAAATTGTTAAACTCGGGTCTTATAGGCAAATGGCAATCATATCGCATTCTCAGCCAGAATCCAAATCTAATACCATATATACCTGATACTCGTCTGCTTAATAGTTTTAAACAAGTAGACAATATGGTAAAGAAGTATTCTGCAGTCTATTTGAAGCCAGTAGCAGGCTCCCAGGGTAAAAACATTATTAGAATAATAAAGAGAAAAAATGACTCAGTCTATCGATATCAATACCAATTAAACGGAAAACCGGTCAAGGGCAGTGCTTCAAGTCTAGCGCAATTACGTAGTTGCTTAAAACCGGTGATGGGAAACCGTGCTTATATAGCGCAAAAACAAATTAACTTATTGCAATCAGCTAATAATATTACTGATGTCAGAATTTTGGTACAAAAGGATGATAGCGGGGTTTGGGATGTTACCGGTATGGCCTGTCGCGTAGGCAGTCCGGGTTCTATAACCAGCAATATATCATCGGGGGGAAGGGGTCAGAAATTAGTCGATACCTTAAAGGATAAATTCCCTGATGCAGATAAGCAACTGTCTATTATTGAAAAGTTGAATTATGTATCGATAGAGGTTTGTCGCACTTTGGAAAGGGCAATAGGCAACTGCGGGGAGATGGGAGTAGATATAGGTATTGATAAAGGTGGGGAAGTTTGGTTTATAGAGGCTAATCTGAGACCTGCCCGGCAAATATTCAATCTAATCGGGGAAAAGAAAACCCGTCTTCTTTCTGTGGAAAGACCAATGTTATATTGCCGCCATCTAGCGGGATTCTAGTATAGCACTTATTAAAAGGGGATTGGTTATGAATATTATCGGAAGTATATATATTTCACGGGAATTAGCCAGTAAGCTTGCTTTGCCGCCCCAAAACATAATTAAAGTGAGGGTGGGCAACCTGGTGATTAAAAGCGAGTTGCAGATAAAAGACCTAAACCGTCCGACATATAGTTTGTCTTCATCCTTGGCCCAGGCTTTATATATAAAAAGAAGAAAGCAGATGAAGTTGCGTTATGATCAAAATGATAATACCATACACCTGGGGCCGACCATAGGCATACTTTCTACTTTTTTGCCCTCTCGGGGGGGGTACGACCCACTAAGTATACAGGCCGAACTGATATTTCTAAGCAATATCAGCAAAAGCATGGCGGGCCAGTTTTATATTTTTACCCCGGAGTCTATAAACTGGTCAAACTATACCACCAAGGGATATGTATATAAACAGGCAAGTCGAGGAAGGGGAATATGGGCTTCGGGTATATATCCTTTGCCAGATGTGGTATATGATCGCATAGCTAGCCGTAGCAGTGAAGCCCGTACTTTGATAAAGCATACTAAAAATAAACTTTGCCAGTTGCCATATTTGAAATATTTTAATCCGTCATTCCTGAACAAGTGGAAAGTATACCGACTTTTAATCCAAGAGCGATCCCTGCACCCCTATATACCCGAAACACGGGCATTAACGATAGAGAACCTCAAAGATTTGCTAGTCAAATATAATACTGTATTTTTAAAACCTTCTAACGGAAGTCTTGGTAGGGGGATAATAAAACTGAGGAAGGATGAAAAAGGCAGGCTGCATTATGTTACTGCCGGCAGGAGGAGGGGCCGTGGTTCCGCTGATACTGTAGAGCAGTTTATGAAAAAAACCAGTGTTTATCGGAGCAACAGGGACTATATAGCCCAACAAGGGATAGATTTAGCTAATTTTAGGGGCTCACCTTTCGATTTACGAATTGTATACCAAAAGAATTCTGCCGGGGTATGGCAGAGTAGTAAAAACTTCGTGCGTGTAGCCGCGCGTGGAAGCAGCATATCCAATCTAGCCAGCGGTGGCAGGGTAGAAAAGACTAAAAAAGTGCTTAAATATCTTTTTAAAAGAAGTACGGTTGTAGAAGAGAAAAACCTGGAAATCAAACAATTATGCCGCAGGGTTGCAGAGACCCTTGAAAAAGTTAGCAAGGATAATTACGGGGAGTTAGGATTGGACATCGGCTTGGATAAAAACGGTTCTTTCTGGCTTATAGAAGTGAATTCCAAACCGCGCAAAACTACGGAAAGTGAAGTATCCCAAGCAATAGCAAAAAATACTTTTCGGAGGCCACTAGAATATGGCTCTTACCTGGCAGGTTTCTAATTCTTAAATAGAGCATCGTCTATTTACCGGTTGGTCTTAATTACAACATAAGCTGTGGACTGTAACAGCATTTGTTATATAATAAAGATAATTGATCGCGAAAGGGAGTGGAAAGTGTAGTGGATGGGAATAACCGGTTACCGAAAACTTTAAAATTTTTGTTGGTTATAGTTCTCACGGTTTTTATCGGAGGCCTCTGTCTAGTTTCATGCAATTTTTGTACTCACCAGGCAAATGATGAAAACAAAATACAGGCTCAATCCATTGAGCAGAGATTAAATACCGCGGTGCTAGGACCGGTTAGCATAGCTGACATGGTGGAAAAGGCCAGCCCGGCAGTAGTAAATATCGAAACTACAGTAGTGGGAAAAAGCTTCAACGGTAATGATTTCTTCAGCGACCCCTTCTTCCGGCAGTTTTTCGGCAATGATATAGTAATTCCGCGCCAAAACGAACGACACGGCATCGGGACGGGCTTTATCATCAGTGAAGAAGGCTATGTTATAACTAACCAGCATGTTATAAATGAAGCTACCAAAATAAGCGTTAATCTTGACGGCGATAAAAAGTACCCTGCCCGGGTCGTCGGTCAGGATTATGATTTGGATCTGGCGGTATTAAAAATAGATGTCAAAGAGAAACTAGCTACCCTAAAGATGGGTGATTCTGATGCCTTGCGAGTAGGGGAATGGGTAGTTGCCATCGGTAATCCGTATGGATTAGACCATACGGTTACAGCCGGGGTGGTCAGTGCCAAAGGCAGACCCATCCAGATAGAAAACCGGGCATATAAAAATTTAATTCAAACCGATGCGGCCATAAACCCCGGTAATAGCGGAGGACCACTTCTAAGTACTAAAGGTGAGGTAATCGGAATAAATACAGCGGTCGATGCGCAGGCACAGGGGATTGGTTTTGCTATTTCCATAAATACGGCCAAAGATGTATTGGACGAGCTGATCAGCAAGGGCAAGGTGATCCGACCCTATATCGGGGTCTGGTTAGAACCGGTAGATGAAAGATTAGCCAGCCAACTTGGAGTAAAACAAGCCGGAGGCATGGTAATAGCTAATGTAGTCGCAGGTGGGCCTGCTGCCCGGGCGGGGCTGCAGGTATATGACATAATACTTAAGGTGGAGAATAAGGCTATTAGTAATTACGATGAATTACAGGAGGTTTTGAAAAGTAAACGGGTAGGTGATAAAGTACAACTGGAAATAGTCAGGAATCAGAAAACATTGCAAATAACCCTTAATTTGGCGGAAAAGCCCAACAACTAAGGAGACAAGAGATCAGAAACCCCAAAAATATGCCAGATTCGGTGGGCTAGAATCCCACCTTCTTGTTTTGCGTTAACCGTAAGGCAAAACGTAGAAGCCTTTGCTTACTATTTAGCTGTAGGCGGTTGTGGTGGTTGGTTCCCGCAACGGCAAAAATGGATAAAACTACGGGACAGATTGTAAAGATTTATTTAAGTAAGGAGGGAACATGATGGATGAAATTCGCCATATAGGAATACTAACCGGTGGGGGAGATTGTCCGGGATTAAATGCCGTAATACGCGCTATTTCCAAAACAGCCATCGCGTATGGGGTGGAAGTTATCGGCTTTATTGATGGTTTTAAAGGATTAGTGGAAAACCGTTACATGCAGCTTGATTTGCGCGTGGTATCCGGAATTAGTCATACCGGCGGTACTATTCTTGGTACCAGCAACCGGGACAACCCCTTTCAATTCTGCGTCACTAGTAGTGAAGGTGTCTCCCATCATACTGATGAATCCGATAGGGCTATCGCCAACATGGAGCACTTAGGATTGGATGGTTTGATAGTAATAGGAGGAGATGGGAGCCTAAACATCGCGGATCGCTTCTCCGAAAAGGGAGTGCCCATTGTGGGGGTACCCAAAACCATCGACAACGATTTGTCGGCTACCGATGTGACTTTTGGTTTTAATACTGCGGTTAACACTGCTTCGGAAGCATTAGATAGACTTCATACCACCGCTGAATCACATCACCGGGTAATGGTTTTGGAAGTAATGGGGCGTTACGCGGGATGGATAGCTCTCCACGCAGGTATTTCCGGCGGGGCAGATGTTATTTTGATCCCCGAAATACCCTATAATATGGACTTTGTTGTTAGTAAGATAACGCAGCGCTATCGTCAGGGAAAGAACTTTAGCATCATTGTCGTAGCTGAGGGGGCAATCCCCGAAGGCGGAGAAATGGTTGTTAAAAATCTAGTGGCCACAAGCCATGATCCTATAAGACTCGGGGGAATAGGCCAGAAAGTAGCCGAGGACATCGGTAATCGATTACAAAACATTGAGGTTAGGGTGACTGTTCTCGGTCATATACAGCGTGGCGGTTCCCCCATACCCTATGACAGAATACTTTCTACCCGCTACGGTGTGGCTGCAGTGGATGCTTTTATGGCTAGGCAATTCGGTACCATGGTGAGCTTGCAGGGTGATATGGTAGCTGCGGTGCCGATAAAAGAGGCCATAAAGGAAATCCGGCAAGTGAAACCGGAAAGTGATATCGTAAGGGCAGCCCGGGCTGTAGGTATTAGTTTTGGAGATAAGTATTAGGAAATCTGCGCTTTAGGCAAGCAATGCTCATAAATCCGAAATCGCGAAACGAAAGGGGGGAGTCTGCCGTGAGGATGAATAAAATTGCCGTATTAGGTGCCGGAATAATGGGTGCGGGTATTGCCCAGACACTGGCGCAGGGCGGATACAGTGTAATCATGCGGGATTTACAAATAACCTTGGTTAAGGATGGACTTCGGACCATAGAAAAAAACCTGGAAAAAGAAATAATCAAAGGGGCTTTACTTTCCGAGGAAAAAGAGAATATTATGGGGAGGATTCAAGGCTCAACCGATTTAGCGATTTTGCATGATGTAGATTTAGTGATCGAGGCGATAGTAGAAAACATGGCTGTGAAGAAACAAATCTTTGCGGAACTGGATAGTTTATGTCCTCCCCATAGCATATTAGCAACTAACACCTCATCCCTATCTATAGCCGAAATTGCCTCAGTTACCCGAAGGCGGGACAAGATATTAGGCCTGCACTTTTTTAATCCGGTGGCAAAAGTCAAATTGGTAGAGGTAATAAAAAGCATCGATACCTCTTTCGAAACCTTGCACACGATGCGTGATTTTGTAAGAGGCTTGGGAAAACATCCGGTGATCGTTAACCGGGAAAGTCCCGGTTTTATAGTCAACCGTATTCTAATCCCCTATCTGAACGAGGCTATATGGGTTTATGGCGAGGGTTTAGCGGACAAGGAAGACATTGATCTGGCCATGAAATTGGGTACAGGAATGCCACTAGGACCTTTGGAGTTGGCAGATTCAATCGGCTTAGATAATTTGTACGCTAACCTCCAGGTTTTTTGCGATGAATTTAAAGATTTCAAATATAGACCTCATATCTTATTTTCTACTATGGTGCGGGCAGGTCATTGGGGCAAGAATAGTGGCCGGGGGTTCTATGATTATTCCGTAACGGAGGAAGGAAGACGGAAAACAGTGTTTTGAAAAAGTCCCCAGCCAATAGATGCTCAACAAGGTAATTAATGCCTAAGGGGTTTGCGCCTTTTGGTACATAGGTGGTTAAAAGGGTATAAAAGGGGGAGGAATCAAATTGACTTATAAAAGCAATAATACTTTTGGTTTGCTTTTCGGGTTGGGAATGGGTTTAATCGTATTTGGGTTTTCCTTTTGGGGTATCGGCTATTCCTTAGGGGCGGATGATAAAACCCTGAAAATAATGCTATATATCCCCGCCTTCCTCTTTTTTGCGTTCTATCTAGCCTTAATCATCGGGCTGGCAAATATGGGTTACAGGGTTGAAGATATTGGTCTGACAATTAAATGGGGGGTATATTCCAAGACCATACCCTGGTCCGAAATTAACGAAATTATTCTGGTGGAAGGGCAAAGTAATATCTTCTCTCTTTTAGGAATAAGCTGGCCCGGGTATATGATAGGAATCTTTTCGGTTAAAGGTTTGGGTGCGTTGAGGATGTTTGCTACCAATACGCAAAAGGGCTTTATCTATTTAAAGACCAGCCAAGGATATTATGGACTAACCCCAATCGATACAGATAATGAGATGATAAAGCAAATCATGATTAAGACGAAAAAAGAAATGCAGACACTAGATATGGCAGCAATTCCGGAAGATACCAAAGGAAAAAGCATTCATAGTGATCGCTTTTATAAAATTTTATATTATTCAAACATCTTGTTCCTTTTTATATTTGCAGCTTATCTGGCTATTATCTTTCCCGGCTCGGGGGCCCCGAAATTTATGATACTATTATTAGTTCTGGCAGTAGCACTGTTCTTTTTCGGTACGGGCAGTGCAAATCGCTTATATCAGTTTAGCGAACAGGGTGCTTGCGTCTTACTTCTGCTTACGTTAGCTGTAACAGGGATATTTTTCATTCTCACGCTACTAGGGATTAGTTCTATTTAATTCAAGGTTTACAATATTTATAATTATGTCAACTACTTTGCAGAGAGGAACTTTATTATGCAATTAGGAATAATAGGGATACCTTCGGTTGGTAAAACAACTGTTTTTGAATTATTAACCGAAAGCCGCGAAAGGGCGCATAGCATTGGGAAGGCAAATATGGCTATGGCGCGTATACCTGATGAGAGAATCGATTTTTTGTCCCGGCTATATTCCCCCAAGAAAACCACTTATGCCCAACTTGAGGTCGTTGATATACCGGGTTTAATTCCGGGTACGGAAAAGGCCGCGGCGCTTTTCCTGGATAGTGTGCGCAAAGCAGATGCCCTGCTTCATGTTGTTCGTATTTTTGAAGACCAAGGGATCCCTTCCTTCAACAATGAGATTAACCCCGTAAAAGATATAGAAACTATCAATTATGAATTATTGCTAGCTGATTTAGATTTAATAGAAAAGAGAATAGATAGAATAAATAGTAGCAAAAAGAAAAACCAGCAACAAAAGGAGCTGGATTTATTAGCACGGTTGAAATTAGCGGTAGAGAACGAAGCAGCTATTTCCTCGTTGCCATTAAACGATGAGGAAGAAGATATAATGCATAATTACCAATTTCTCACCACCAAACCCTTAATGATTTGCCTTAATGTAGGAGAAGAACATTTAAGTCGGGCTGATTATCCGCAAAGGAATGAACTTATGGATTTTGCCCAGCTTAAAGGATATCCGGTGGTAGAATTGTCAGCCAGCATTGAACGGGAAATAGCCGATTTAGATGGCGAAGAAAAGCATGTTTTCATGAAAGAAATCGGCATAGAAGAAGCCGGTATTATAAAAATATCCCGCAGCATGTACTATCTTCTGGGTCTGATTTCTTTTTTCACAGTAGGAGACGATGAAGTCAAAGCCTGGACCATCAGTAAAGGGGATAAAGCAAGGAAAGCTGCGGGGAAAATCCATTCTGATATAGAACGCGGTTTTATAAGGGCTGAGGTAGTGGATTACCGAGACCTGAAGGAACTAGGCAATATGCAAATAGTAAAGGAAAAAGGGCTATTTCGCCTGGAGGGAAAAGAATACTTGGTAAAGGACGGAGATATTATACACTTCCGTTTCAATGTATAGGGTATAGGCACCTCGAAACCACTACCCCTAACCGTTACAAAATAATCTGGCTAGTAGCCAGATTATTTGTATTTAGCTTAAATTTAGTGCCGCTTCGCACCTAGCATTTTTATAAATCATATTATGAAATAAATAAAGCAATAAAGGAGTCCCATAATGCGCAAAAACGGTAAGTATATATGCACGGTAGGCGTATTAAGCGGCAATCAAAAACCCCGGCGCAACCTCCCCCGGGCAAAGAAAGCCCGGATTATGAGGGAAATGATGACATATGCAGAAAACAGGCGAGTGCTTGTTTATGTTTTCTATACTTTTGATGTAAACTGGCAGCAAAAGGCAATAAAAGGCCTTCGCTATAGTGGGGGCAAATGGCTGAGGGAAACCTACCCCTTTCCGGATATCGTATATAACCGTATT
>CAYRCG010000002.1:0-38271 GCA_964422685.1 uncultured Syntrophomonas sp.
TCAGGGACCGCAAACAACGATGAAAAGGGAGTTTGAGGGCTCTTGAACGGTAAGGGAAAGCGGGTAATTACCAATACCCCTCACCCCTCACGCCTCACCTTTTCATGCTTGACTAAAATAAAAAAACCCCCTATTATAGAACGTGTGTTCCGGATATATAATAGGGGATATTGTGATGGAAAGGGTTATCTTACATTCGGATATTAACAATTTTTATGCTTCAGTGGAATGCTTGTATCGGCCCGAGGTCAGGGATAAGCCGGTAGCGGTTTGCGGGAACCCAGATGCCCGCCATGGCATTGTCCTGGCCAAAAACTATTTAGCCAAAGAGAAGGGAATCCAAACCGGTGAGGTGATATGGCAGGCCCGGCAGAAATGCCCGGGGCTTGTTCTGGTTCCCCCCAATTACCCACTTTATTTAAAATTTTCGCGCCTGGCCCGAAGCGTTTATGCTTCCTACACCGACCAAGTTGAAGCATTCGGCTTGGATGAAGCTTGGCTGGATGTGACCGGCAGCACCCGTGTTTTCGGTAGTGGAATAGAAATAGCTGATGAAATAAGGGAGCGTATTAAGCTGGAACTGGGAGTAAGCGTATCAGTCGGCGTGAGCTATAATAAGATATTTGCCAAGTTAGGCAGTGATATGAAGAAGCCCGATGCCACTACTTTAATTAGCCGGGAAAATTTCCGGCAAAAGGCCTGGCCCCTACCTGCTGACGATTTGCTTTATGTAGGAAAAGCTACCTATCGTAAATTTGCCCATTGGGGGATAAGCACGATCGGAGATATCGCCGAAAGTGATCCCCAGGTCCTGAAATCCAGGCTGGGTAAATGGGGCGAAGTGTTGTGGTCTTTTGCTAATGGCTATGACCGCTCGCCGGTCACAGTTGCGGGGGAAGAATCGATAATCAAAAGCGTGGGCAATAGCATAACTACCCCGCGTGACCTGGAGAACAACGAAGATGTGCTGGTGGTAGTTTACGCTCTAAGTGAAAGCGTAGCGGCTAGATTGCGGGAGCATGGTTTTAAATGCCGTACGGTGCATATCCATATCCGGGACAAGGAACTTTTTACTTTCAGCGTGCAAGGTAAATTGTCCCGACCGAGCAATCTTTCTGCCGATATAGCGAAAAAGGCTATGTCTTTATTTCATTCTCGTTATTCCTGGTCTCATCCCATCCGCAGTATTGGGGTGCGGGGTACTGACCTAATTACCGCCGATAGCCATGAACAGCTTTCCTTGTTCACAGATGAAAAAAAACGCATAAAACAGGAGAAAATTGAGGCGGTACTGGACAAACTGCGATACCGCTTCGGCCATTTTTCCATCCAACGGGCGATTTTGCTAAAGGATTGCGAACTAGGGGGCATAAACCCCAAAGAGGAACATATTATACATCCGCTGGCTTTTTTTAAGGAGGGGAAATTACCATGATGGAAGAAAAAGATTACCACAACCCGGACAAGGTTTACCTTAGCGTCAAGGCGGTTTTTTATCCTGACGGGGGATGCCGGCCAACCGCAGTTATCTGGGAAGATGGGCAGGAATATGAAATAAATCGGGTTACAGATGTTCGCCGCGCTGCCAGCCTGAAGGCGGGTGGAATAGGTGTCCGTTATACTTGCCGGGTAGGAGAGCGGGAGATATATTTATTCCTGGAAGAAGACCGCTGGTTTATGGAAAGGCTTTATAATGGTCGGGGCGACAGGATTTGAACCTGCGACCTTCTGATCCCAAATCAGACGCGCTACCAAGCTGCGCCACGCCCCGAACTTCTTAATGATATCATCTGTGAAGTATGGCTGTCAATTGAGCCTTTAAGGCTCCACATCACTAGTGCCGAGATCATAAGCTTTCTGTAACGCATGGTAGGTATATGGGCCTACAATACCATCGGCTATCAACTGATTATCCCCCTGGAAAGCAATCACCGCAGCTTCAGTTACAGGGCCGAATCTGCCGTCGGATTTGACCCGGTAATATCCCAAAGTTTTCAATATTTTTTGCAGTTCTTTTACATCCTTGCCTTCATCGCCCCGCGATAGGATTCGCCCTGTATTGGCCTTACCAAAAATATTAACCGGTGTACCGAGAGGAGTCCGTTCATAAAGTTCGATTACATCGGCATTATACAGCCGTATACAGCCGTGGCTGGCAGCTTTCCCGATGGAACTGGGCCGGTTGGTTCCGTGTATGCCATATCCTCCCCAAGGAACACTCAGCCGCATCCAGCGGGCGCCAAAAGGGCCGCCGGGATTGAGGGCTTTTTGGACTATGGTCCAATTCCCCAATGGGGTAGGGGTTTGCGGTTTTCCCACTGCTACCGGATAAGTTTTTTTATAACTGCTAGAGGTATAGGTAAGTTTCCTTTTTACCACATCTATGCTTATGCGGGGTTGCTCCCATGGCAACCCTTCTCGTTTAATCTGCGGGTGGATTGAAGAACCGTCTGCCAGCAGCAACCAGGTATCGGGTCCAACAATACCATCAACTACATGACCCCTATCGGTTTGGAAAGTTTTGATTGCACTTTCGCTTTGCTCATCGAATATCCCATTTTCTTTTCCGGGATTATAACCTAGCTCCTTTAGCCTTTTCTGTATTATACGGATATCAGGTCCGGACATACGGGCTTTTTCCACTCGTAAAAATCTGCTGGCATATACCATCTTTCTCATTCTCCTTATACGGCTTGCTTTTATTATATTTAATCTTTTTTTATAAGTTCCCAATGGTATTGAATAAGTAGAACCGGAATAAAACCCTATATTTAGGGCTCCATTTTTTAGCGCAACCGATAAATCCTTATGATTAATTCTTTGTAGTGGGCTAGGGAAAAAAATATTTGCCAAAAGAAGGAAAACGATATTATTTATGGAAGTATATGGATAAAGGAATCTAACGGTGACTTTGAGGAATTATATCTCGCAGGAATCCTATGGCTCAGGAGTGACAACTACTAAGGAAAATCGGGAATATAATACTAATCATGAAAGGAAAGTTATAGGTATGCATGAAAACATGGAGATAAATAGTGCCGTAGATAATATCGGCGCATCAGGCGTTCCTGTATTGGAGAAGGCAAAGGCAAAGCTTTTGCAACATGATATTACCGAGGCCTACGAAATCCTGGTGGAGACAATGAAAACGGATCATGAAAATAACCAGGTGCTGAACCTTATTGCCCGTTGCTATTTCATCTGGGGCGATTTTACCAGGGCAGAGCTCTCTTGGAGGAGGGTCCTGGAATTGGACGCTAAAAACACGGAGGCCTCCTTATCATTGGAAGATTTGAATGATTCATATTTCCAATCCTGGTTAAAACGCTATTATGATGCGTTGAAGCAGGTAGAAAGCCGGAATTATAAGGAAGCTAGGAAATCCTTATGGGAACTTTTGCAGGAAAAGGACTGTTTCGTAGGTCTTTACCAACTACTTGGTCTGTGTTATATAGCTGAAGCTGATCATCATACCGCGCGGAAAGTATGGAGCGAAGGCCTTAAGCGGGATTTATCCAATAAGCCCCTTTTGAGCTATTTGGATATCTACCGGGAAGATATCCAGGATAGAGTAATGGAAGGGGAAGCAGTAGATAAAAAGTGGATTCACTGGCCGGCTCCGCCGGGTAAAAAAGCCACCTGGTTGCTTTCTGGGTTATTATGTACGGTTCTATTGGTTCAGGGGATAAATTATTTAGTGGGACAAAAGGGCAACATTCCCAAAAGAACTGATATAATCCAACAGCAAGCAAAGCATTTGCAGGAGGAGATCGGAAAAGGGGATTATGTTCAAATGGTTATGGCAGAAAAACGGGGGGCCGGGCAGGTGGCAGAGGAGGGGGGCAATAATATAGGTGTGGAAAATACTATGGCCGGGGCAGATTACGATGTGGAGCAGGAAAAATGGTATTATTGCGAGGGTTATCAGGCCTATTTGGAAGGTAATTATAAGAAAGCAGCTAGCAATTTAGGTATGGTAGTTTCTATGCAATCCAAGACTTATATCCATCGGGAGGCTTTATATTACCTAGCCCGAGTTTATTATCTCAACTCCGATTATAAAAACGCGGAAAAATATTTTTCAGATTATATTCGAGATTTTCCCTCAAGTAATTATTATGATGAAAGCCTTTTCTATCTAGCTTGTATTTATCATCACGGGAAGCAAGAGGACAAAGCCATAAAGTCATTGGAGACACTGAGGGACACTATTCCAGATAGTGGCTATCTAAGCAGTAAAATAGCAAAAACCATATTGGGGAATTAAGGCGCGCCGGAATGGAAGGGCAGAAATCGGTAGTATTTCATGGGACGTAAGGGGCAATCTAGATTGTCCCTTATACTTTTTGGGCATTATTTGTTAACTCCGAATGCCCGAGATTACAGCCGTCAATGAAAAATGGAAAGCGGTAGATGCGGCGGGCACTATCTACTCGCCCCGAGCCATAGGATTCGATACAAAGGAGTTAGGATTCCTCGCCCCGCTCCGGGTGATAAAGGTGGGCATAACGATTCTTACCTTTGCCTTCATTTTCCTATACCCGCATTGCACTATCCTCATTAAATTTCCTATGGCGAAGGTATTAATTTTGTTATAATAGTAAATAATAACAATGCTTAACCGGGATAACCTCCATGTGGAACAACGGGCTAATAACAGTTAGCAGGATGGGTTAAGATTACTCGCTGTGTCTGGAATGATAATCGGAGGCTATTTTCATGTCAACTAATCCGGTCCGGGTTTTTCCGGTCCAGGCTTTTATTAGAAAGGGGGAGTTACAGATGGCCAATAATGGAGAACAGCGGGAGCCTGATTGGACAAAGACTCGTGGGGATAGGCTAAATGCACCTGCAATTTTAATTTTTATTTCTATTGGGGCTTTATCAATCTACGTTTATTTAATTATGCAACAGATTTGGTTGGCGGCAATATTGGGCTTAACAGCCATTTTCCTAGCCTGGTCGCTTAAGATAGCCCGGGAGTGGGACAGGGTAGTTGTTTTGAGACTAGGCAAATTCCGCAAAATGGCGGGGCCGGGTCTTTTCTTTATAATCCCGATAATTGACGAAGCCCCTATCTGGATTGATATGCGGATAAGAACCACTTTTTTTGCCGCTGAGAAGACCTTGACTAAAGACAATGTCCCGGTTAATGTTGATGCGGTAATGTTCTGGGTGGTAGAAGAACCCATGAAGGCTGCCCTGGAAGTGGAGGAATATCAGAAAGCAGTATTTTGGGCGGCGCAGACTACTTTGCGCGATATGATAGGAAAAACTGAGCTATATGCTATGTTGGCCGGCAGGGAACATATAGACGAAGAATTGAAAAGAATGGTCGATGCCCGCACCCATTCCTGGGGAATTTCCGTGCGCTCGGTGGAAATTCGCGATGTCATAATCCCCGATGAACTCCAGGATGCCATGTCACGCGAAGCGCAAGCGGAACGGGAGCGCCGGGCCCGGGTCATATTGGGAACTGCGGAATTGGAGATTGCCGATAAGTTTGCCCAGGCAGCTACTAGGTATCATAACAATCCGGAAGCCTTTAGTTTAAGAGCAATGAATATTCTCTATGAAGGTATAAAAGAAAAAGCCTCCTTGGTTATCGTCCCCAGCAACATGACACATTCCTTGAATCCAGGTTCTATACTGGGTTATGTAAGTAAAATGGAGGATAGGGAAAGTGGCGATAAATAAGAAATTTATAGGATTACTAATAGTCTCGATTTTATTACTCGGTGGCTGTGGAGGGCAAACAGCGCAGTACCCCCAAAGAAGTGCGGATCTACCGACTACCGCCGACAAACAAATGGCAGGATTAGATCAGATAATTTCTGAGCCGAATATAAAAAGCGAGAATCTGGCACATAATGAAAATATTCAGGAACTAAAACACCTAAAATATGGAACTAGACCGGGAGGTGGCAGCGGGGCTCCCCCGGCAAACACCGATGAATCCGTAAAAACACCTGCAACATCGTTACCTAGGACCCGGGCTACGACGGTTGATGAGCCATATACACAGGTCAACATTCAACTACTTACCATAGAAGAATTAGATGCAGTGATAGAAGCGTTAATCAAGCTTGGGTACCTTCAACAAAAGCCGGCTAATGAGGAAGAATTAAGCAATGCTTTGGTCCGCTTTCAAGGCGAACATAACCTGACTCCCTCCGGTAAACTTGATGACGTGACCTTGCA
Organism: uncultured Syntrophomonas sp.; assembly: GCA_964422685.1. Lineage (GTDB taxonomy): Bacteria > Bacillota > Syntrophomonadia > Syntrophomonadales > Syntrophomonadaceae > Syntrophomonas. The sequence goes on from CAYRCG010000002.1 coordinate 6,202, forward strand.
ATTAATTTTGAATTGATAAGGGGCGGCTCCGTTGCATAAATATTGTTTCGTTGTAACCCTTATTCCTTGCCCGATACTATATTTGACCAGTTTTAAGTCACCTCGGCGGTAGCCGGGGTATTGTGTTTTGTGTTAAATTAGGGTAAATTCTTAAGAGGATTATTTCGATAGGAAAAGTGCGATAATATAGGTCATCTAAAGTTGGTGCCAATTGCCGGATGCCAATCTACCGAGACATTAACTATTATATCGTACCAGTACAGGTAGTTTTAGGTAAAGCAAAATAAAATGAAAGGGTTAGGAGGAGCATAAATGACCGCCACATTAGAAAAAATAGAGAGCAGCGAAGCCTATATCGAGGTAGAGGTTAGTGCTGATAAGGTTGAGGAGGGCTTGCAACATGCTTTTCGCACAGTAGTAAAACAGGTTAGCATTCCTGGATTTCGCAAAGGGAAGGCGCCCAGGGAACTACTGGAAAGGCAATTTGGCAAGGAGGTACTTTTCCAGGATGCCTTAGAATACATTGTTCCGGTAGCCTACGAAGAAGCCCTTACGGAATTGGATATTCAACCCATTGCCCAACCGGAATTTGATATAAATGACCTTGAACCGGGTCTTCCTTTTAAGTTCAATGTCCGTATACCGATTAAACCGGAGGTTAAACTGGGAGAAATAGAAGGAATAGAAGTAGAAATACCGGAGTTTGCGGTGAAAGATGAGGATGTTGAACAAAGGCTGGAAGATATGCGCCGACATTATGCGCAGGTAATAGAAAAAACAGAAGAAGCTGCCGCTTTGGGTGATAAACTAAATATTGATTTTGAAGGCTTTATTGATGGCGAAGCATTTGATGGAGGTAAGGGAGAAAACCAAACCCTGGAATTGGGCTCAAACACCTTTATCCCAGGGTTCGAAGAACAATTAGTAGGCGCAAAAACCGGGGTGAATAAGGAGATAACAGTAACTTTCCCGGGTGATTACCAAGCCGAAGAACTAGCGGGCAAGGAGGCAGTTTTTAGGGTTCACATAAATAAAATTGAAGCGATGGAGGCTAGAGAACTGAATGATGAGTTTGCCCAAGAGGTAAGCCAATTTGATAGTATTGAAGAATTGCGCCAGGATATAAGGAAAAGCCTGGGAGAAGTAGCAGAAAACCAGCGGAAAGAAAGCATTAAAAGGGAGTTTATAGAAAAGGCTTTGGAGATTTGCGATATACCCCTTTCCGATTCGGTTATCCAAATCCGAGTCGAGCGAATGATGCAAGATTTTGAACAAAGGATGGCATACCAGGGTTTAACATTGGAACAATATTTCCTGTTTACCAATAGTAATAAGGAGGACTTCAGCCAGAAAATATGGCCCGACGCCGAAAAATCAGTGAAAAGTGATTTTATGCTGGAAAAGGTAGCTGAAGTAAAAGGGATAGAGGTAAGCGAAGAAGAATTGAATGGACATATTACGGAATTAGCGGATAAATTTAGTATGGAAGCGGAACAACTTAGGATGGAATTAGGCGATGCCATCGAAAATATCAAAAACGGGCTAAAGAGCAATAAAGCCTTAGATTTTCTGATTGATAAAATTGTTGTTAAAGAAGTGCCCGATACAACCGCCCCGATAGCTGAGCAATAAAGCAAAATATAAACCGCCATTAGTTTGCCTGGGTGGCGGTCTTATGCAAACTATGATACACGATCAGCCTGTTATCTGCGGAATCAATAAATTGAATCTGAATAGAATAAGAAACAAGAGGTGATTATAATGTCATATCTGGTACCTATGGTAGTAGAGCAAACAAACCGAGGAGAAAGATCTTACGATATTTATTCGCGTCTGCTTAAAGACCGGATAATATTCCTAGGCAGTGGCATTGATGATACTGTAGCTAATCTGGTAATTGCACAATTACTATTCCTGGAAGCGGAAGATCCTGATAAAGATATCTCTTTATATATCAATAGTCCGGGTGGTTCGATAACCGCAGGGATGGCTATATACGATACCTTGCAATATATACGGCCGGACGTTTCCACTATTTGTGTCGGTTTGGCGGCCAGTATGGGAGCTTTCCTGCTGGCGGCAGGGAAAAAGGGCAAAAGGTATGCCCTTCCCAATGCGGAGATCATGATTCATCAACCGGCGGGGGGGACCCAGGGTCAGGCGACTGATATAGAAATACATGCCCGGCGTATAATGAACATGAAAGAAGCTTTAAACAAAATATTGGCGGATAGAACGGGGCAGCCCCTGGAGCGAATCCAAAAGGATACTGATCGGGATTATTTTATGACTGCCCAAGAAGCTAAAGAATATGGTATTATAGATGAAGTAATCAGCCATCCGAAGGAAACCAGCAAGAAATAAGATTTGGCCGAAGAGAGGTGGATTTATGCACAGATACGGGGATGAAAAGGGACAACTGAAGTGTTCTTTCTGTGGCAAGACTCAAGATCAGGTTAAGAAACTTGTTGCTGGACCGGGTGTGTATATATGCGATGAGTGCATAGAATTATGTAATGAAATAATTGAGGAAGAATTGGCAGATGACCTGGGATTCGAACTCGGGGATATCCCTAAACCTCAAGATATACGCGAAATACTTGATGATTATGTCATAGGCCAAGATAGAGCTAAGAAGTCCCTGGCAGTTGCGGTATACAATCATTACAAGAGGATAAACCTGGGCATGAAGTTAGATGATGTAGAGTTGCAGAAAAGCAACATTATGATGCTGGGACCGACCGGTAGTGGCAAAACCCTGCTAGCGCAGACCTTGGCACGGATATTGAATGTGCCCTTCGCTATAGCGGATGCAACTTCCCTGACCGAGGCAGGTTATGTAGGAGAAGACGTTGAGAACATCCTCCTGAAGCTGATTCAATCTGCAGATTATGATATTGAAAAGGCAGAAAAAGGGATAATATATATCGACGAAATAGATAAAATAGCGCGCAAAACGGATAATCCCAGCATTACCCGAGATGTATCCGGCGAAGGTGTTCAACAGGCACTTTTGAAGATTTTGGAGGGAACCGTAGCCAGTGTTCCCCCGCAGGGAGGGAGGAAACACCCTCATCAGGAATTTATCCAGATCGATACTAGCAATATACTCTTTATCTGCGGAGGTGCTTTTGAAGGCATCGATAAAATAATTGAAAACCGGATAGGGCAAAAAGTTATGGGTTTTGGCGCTGATATCAAAAAAAGGGAAGAGAAAAAGATCGGTGAGATACTAAATATGATTTTGCCTCAGGACCTGCTAAAATATGGTCTTATTCCAGAATTCGTGGGCAGGGTGCCAATTATCGTTACCCTGGAGGCCTTAGATATCGACGCTTTGATAAAGATTCTAACCGAGCCCAAGAATGCCTTGGTTAAGCAGTATAAAAAACTGTTTGAACTGGATGGGGTGGATCTAGAATTTAAGGAAGATGCCCTACAGGCTATTGCCGATGAAGCTTTGCATCGTAATACCGGAGCCCGCGGTTTAAGGGCTATAATCGAAGATATTATGTTGGAAGTAATGTACGAGATTCCTTCCCGTTTGGATGTCACTAAAGTCGCTATCACCCGGGATGTTATCGAAAAGAAGGAACAACCTTTATTGGTTACCATGGAGGCACGGCGGAAAGTGAATTAACCGGGAATCAGGAATCAGAATGTTCTGTGCGCGGGTAATAAAGTTGTCTTGTGGAAAAGGTAGTGAAAGCTACCTTTTTTTACTTTGCTTTTTTCTAATCCTAAACCACGGCTCAGGGAATAATACAAAAAGCAATTAGGAAAGGAAAATACGCATGAACGATTTTTTTGCCCAATATGGTGCTACCCTTTATATGGTACAATTATTCTTTGCCGTAGTCATCGGCCTTTATTTTTGGAACCTTTTGAAGAGCCAACGTAGCCATAAAACCGTAATAGTCAAGGAATCAGAAAAGGAAAGTTCCCGATTGCGGCAGATGCGCAACATCCAGTTAAACGAACCTTTATCTAGTTTGACCCGTCCCAGCCAAATGGATGATATTATAGGACAAAAGGAGGCGGTTTCCATATTGCGTTCCGCCCTTTGCGGGCCAAACCCGCAACATATAATTATCTACGGTCCCCCGGGGGTAGGTAAAACTGCGGCAGCGCGATTGGTTTTAGAAGAGGCCAAGAAAAACTCACTATCCCCTTTTGGAAAGGATGCTGATTTTGTAGAGGTTGACGCCACTATAAGCCGTTTTGATGAAAGAAATATAGCGGACCCGTTGATCGGCTCTGTGCATGATCCTATTTATCAGGGGGCCGGTTCTTTAGGTACTGCCGGCATCCCGCAACCTAAGCCGGGGGCATGCACCAAAGCCCATGGAGGCGTCCTATTTATCGATGAAATCGGAGAATTGCATCCCCTGCAGATGAATAAATTACTAAAGGTATTAGAAGATAGAAAAGTTATGCTGGAAAGTGCCTATTATACGGAGCATAATCGCACTATCCCCATTTATATTCATGAGATATTTAAACACGGATTACCGGCAGATTTTCGCTTAGTAGGGGCTACTACGCGCTCACCGGAAGAACTATCTCCAGCCCTGCGTTCACGCTGTCTGGAGATTTTTTTCGACCCCCTTAGCCGCGAAGATATAGAACGAATAACTAATAACGCCGCTGAAAAAATAGCTTTTCCTATAGAACCGGCGGCTTTACAAGAGATTAGCCGTTATGCCAGTAATGGTAGAGAAGCGGTTAATATAGTCCAGCTATCGGCGGGAATAGCCCAGGTAGAAAAGCTGGATGAAATCAGCCTATCCATCGTGGAGAAGGTCTTGAATAATGGGCGCTTCTCTCCGCGTCGGGAAATAAAGATTAAAGAAAAACCGACTGTCGGGATGGTAAATGGACTGGCAGTGGTTGCTGCTAATATGGGAATATTGCTGGAAGTAGAAGCTGCGGCTTTCTCGGTCGCAAATGGGCAGGGTAATTGGACAGTGACCGGGGTGGTTGATGAAGAGCAGCTTGGAGGACAAGATAGACAATTCCGGCGTAAAAGTGCTGCCCGAGGTGCGGTTGAAAATGTCCTTACTGTTTTGCGATCTATCTATGGCTTGCCTATTAAAGATTTTAATATTCATCTTAATTTCCCTGGAGGTGTACCTGTGGACGGACCCTCAGCGGGCATAAGTATGGCTACTGCTATTTATTCCAGTATTACCGGTAAAGCCATAGACAATATGTTGGCAATGACCGGGGAAATATCTGTCTATGGCAAAGTTAAACCGGTGGGGGGGGTTATAGCTAAAATAGAGGCTGCCCGCAGGTCCGGGATAAAGAAAGTCATTATACCAGCCGAAAATTGGCTAAGTATTTTCGATAATTTTCCTGATTTGCAGGTTATCCCAGTTAAGGATTTGGATGAGGTGCTTTCTTGGGCCTTTCTTACCGAACAGGAACCATTTCCCGCTACGGACCAACTATTACCCAGGTCTTGCGAACCTGGTCTTAGCATCCTAAGTTGACCTTCTTATTGACGAGAAATCAATTTTAGGCGTTATTGCACTAGATTAACACATATAGTAGAATAGATGTGCCTGGGAGGTGTCAATTTTATGCCAATAGAAGAAAATTCGATATATAAAGAATTGCCGATGTTACCGCTGCGCGGGGTGTTGGTATTTCCCTATACGGTGATTCACTTGGATGTGGGGCGCAAAAAATCCATAAATGCCATAGAGGATGCTATGCTGGGCACCAAGGAGATATTTTTGGCCACCCAGAAAGAAGCCCAAACTGATGAACCGGACGAAGAGGATATTTATGAAAGAGGCACGATTGCAGAGATAAGACAGATATTAAAAATGCCGGGTGGGACCATGCGGGTTTTGGTGGAAGGTCTATTTCGTGCTGAGATTAATGCTTACCTAACCAATGACCCTTACATGAAGGTTCGGGTAGAAGAATTAAGGGATAAAAAGGTAAAAAGCCCTGAGATAGAAGCCCTTATGAGAAATCTGGTGGGGCAATTCGAGCAGTATGTAAGAATGAGCAAAAAAATTCCGCCCGAAACCGTGGTGTCCGTAGTCGCTATAGAAGAAGGGGGTAGGCTAGCTGATGTAATAGCATCCCATCTTAATTTAAAAATAAGCGAAAAACAGCGAATATTGGAACTTAATGATGTTAATAAGCGCTTGAACTATCTTTGTGAACTCTTGGCCAAGGAAATGGAAGTTCTGGAATTAGAAAGAAAGATTAATATCCGAGTGCGCAAACAGATGGAAAAGACGCAAAAAGAATACTACTTGCGGGAACAGATTAAGGCCATTCAAAAAGAATTGGGGGAAAAAGACGAACGCACTGGGGAAGTCGAAGAATTCAAGGAACGAATTAAAAAAGCCAATATGCCAAAAGATGCCGAGGAAAAGGCCTTCAAGGAATTAGAAAGACTTGAAAAAATGCCGCCTATGGTAGCTGAGGCTGTGGTGGTACGAAACTACCTGGATTGGATACTGTCTTTGCCTTGGTCCGTAGAAACCCGCGATCGCTTGGACTTAAAGGCGGCCGAAGCCATATTAGACGAGGACCATTATGGTTTAGAAAAACCGAAAGAAAGAATATTAGAATATTTAGCTATACGCAAATTAGCCAGAAAGATGAAAGGCCCTATATTGTGCTTAGTCGGACCACCTGGGGTAGGGAAGACCTCTTTAGGAAAATCGGTGGCCCGCTCATTGGGACGAAAGTTTATCCGCATGTCCCTAGGGGGCATCCGTGATGAAGCTGAAATAAGGGGACACCGCCGGACCTATGTAGGCTCTATGCCGGGTCGGATATTACAAGGTATGAAAACAGCGGGATCGAAAAACCCGGTTTTTTTACTAGACGAAATTGATAAAATGACCATGGATTTTCGCGGGGACCCGGCATCAGCCCTTTTGGAGGTTCTGGATCCGGAGCAAAACTATATTTTTAGTGACCACTACCTGGAGATACCCTTTGACTTATCTAAGGTAATGTTCATAACTACCGCTAACTCGGTTTTTAATATCCCTCGACCCTTGTTAGATCGGATGGAAGTAATAGAACTCAGTGGTTATACCGAGGAGGATAAAGTACACATAGCTACTGATTACCTGGTGCCGAAGCAAATAAAAGAACACGGTTTAAAGGAAAGTAATATAGCTTTTTCTGAAGGTACCCTGCGCAAGATTATCCGGGAATACACCCGGGAAGCCGGGGTTAGGAACCTGGAAAGACAAATTGCTTCTATATGCCGAAAGGTCGCCCGCCAGGTGGTGGAAGATAAGGAGACATTTGTACATGTAGCCTCCAACAGTTTAAATCGCTTATTAGGAGCAGGTAGATACCGCTATGGGGTTGCGGAAAGTGAAAACCAGACGGGGGTAGCAACCGGTTTGGCCTGGACCGATAGTGGAGGTGACATACTGTCAATTGAAGTTGCCCTCTTAAAGGGCAAGGGGAACCTGACGCTCACCGGCAAATTAGGCGAGGTTATGAAAGAATCTGCTCAAGCGGCCTTAACTTATGTTCGCTCCAGAGCAGATGAATTAGGTATAAGCGATGAAATTCGCGATAAATATGATATACACATCCATATTCCTGAAGGTGCTATCCCTAAGGATGGGCCATCCGCGGGTATAACTCTGGCAACAGCCCTGGCATCGGCCATGGCCGGTTTACCGGTTAGGAGCGATGTAGCTATGACCGGTGAAATAACCCTGCGGGGCAGGATACTACCTATAGGGGGGGTAAAGGAAAAAATACTGGCCGCTCATAGGTCTGGTATAGCCCAGGTACTTTTGCCGGCGGAAAACAAGAAAGACCTGGCTGAAATTCCCGCCCCGGTTAAACGGAAGATTAAACTGTCTCTAGTAAACCACATGGATGAAGTATTAGAAGAGACTTTAGTCAAGGTAGAACCCATTCTAGCTGACGAAGAATTCCCTGAGGTATTGATAAATCCGGAAATATTAAGCGAGAACCTGAAACAAGACGGGGTGGAGTCCGAAGCGAATAAAGAACTATGCTAGGGAAAGGACCCTTATAATGGGTTACAGGATTAAAAAAGCGGAATTATATGGAATCTATGTAGATGTCAATCAATTACCAGAAGGCAATTTACCAGAGATTGCCTTAGCTGGCCGTTCCAATGTCGGTAAATCATCTTTAATCAACAAGATATGCCAACGGAAAAGGCTAGCGAAATCCAGCTCAACCCCTGGTAAGACTCGTACTATTAATTACTATTTAATCGATGAGAAGTGGTTTTTAGTAGATCTGCCGGGTTATGGCTATGCTCGGGTTTCCCAGGCAGAAAAAGCACGCTGGCAAAGAATGGTCGAGGCTTATTTTAAACAGAGGAAACAACTTAAAGGGGTTATCCAACTAATTGATATTCGCCATAATCCCGGGGAAAATGATATTTTAATGAAAGATTGGCTCCTGAATCTGCAAATACCGGTATTAATAGTAGCCACGAAAGCGGATAAAATATCCCGAGGGGCACGAGCAAAACATTTGGCGGTAATCCGCAAAACCCTTGAGTTACCTGATACACCCCTTGTTTTTTCCGCCCAAACCGGTGAAGGGGTAGACGAATCTCTTGCTGCCTTGGCCGAACTACAGGGAGATCCTTCATTCGTTAAATAAAGTACTAACATAAGGCAACAAAAAACCTCCACCAAAGTGGAGGTTTTTTTAATTCCTGGGGATTCGATATGTTGCACCGGATTATTTAGCTTATTCTCTCTCTCATATATTGGATTAATTCTTGTTCGCTTTTACCGGTCAAGGATGCGGAAAAATCATCTAATAGGGCATTCAACTTTTCACGCCCATTATCTTCGTTTAATAATTCCCGGGGAGTTTTATTATCTAATTCACCGTGAGGGGTCGATAACCAGCGTTCGGTTTCCCGATCTTTGATGATAGCAAACCAAAAGGTTGTCGCTTCAGCAGGCGGTGCTTGCCGACGGAAACGGTTGTTAAGAACTAACCATTCACCTTCCGGTAATATAGTAGATAATTCGTGTTTAAACCTAAAAACATCTTCTAGTAAATCGGCTGCAAAAAGAACGTTATCTTTACCCACAGCTATTCTGGCATAAGCCGGGTTATCCTTGGAGAATCCAAACCAGCTATATCCGCCGGTGGAATGAAGTAGGGTATAATCTTCACTGTCTGCCAAGTATTGCAATAGCGCGGTTCTTGCTTCAATGTTAATGCTATTGCTTTCTATATGATCGAGGTGTAACGGCACATTTTTATAAACATGGTCGAAAAGCCCGTAAAGGATTTCACTATTAAATTTTAGCGTGTTGGCGGTTTTTTCTTCTAATAAATCGCCCAAAAACCCCATAAATTGTATCAAGTGTTCTTTTTCCGTTGCTTTACTCTCCATTAGTAAAACCATAGCAGAAAAAACATTTTCTCCCCCGGGGAAGTTCACTATCCGTCCTAGTAGCAGAAGGGGGTTTTTACTATCTATATCCCAGGGCTCTTTTAGAAGTACTTTTTGCACTGTATTAAGGAAAATATCCTCCAGCTCCAAGTGCATATCCTCGTATCCTTTTACTTCATATACGGACAAATGAGAAAAAGATAAGGCGGTCAAACACTCTAGTAAGGAGCTCTCCATAAAGCTACCGTGTTCTTTTAGGTAATTGAAAGCCAGGGTATCATCCTCGTCCGAAACTAAATCGAACCAAAGAGCATCGGACATAAGACTTTCATGTTCCCGGGGTAGAACCTTATCTACTGTAAAAGCCAAGAAATGTTCTTGGATGTTTTTGTTTACTTTTTTAATCCGTTGGCCGTAGTATTGCTCTAATTTCATTTTTACTGCTATCATCAACTGGCTATACCGGGAGAAGGGGTCACTATCATATTCTAGCAAATCGCCTAATGCCCCACAGCACTTCTTGTATTTTTTGCCGCTACCACAAAAACAGGGATCATTCCTGCCTGGTCTTCGGGTTTTCATCTAATACCTCCTGTTTAGTAATCATCTAGTTCAGTTAATTTCGGATTAAAGCGAGCAACTATTGTTTCTCCGCCTTTGACCTTTTGGCCCGGAACCACCAAAATTTCAGCTTCTAGGGGCAGGTAAAGCTCTGTACAGGAACCAAAACGGATAAGGCCGAATCTTTCCCCGGCCCCCATAGCATCGCCCGGATTTACCCAGCAAACAATACGACGGGCTATTATGCCAGTTATCTGTACTACCAGCACCTTCCCATATTCAGAAATCAAACCTACGTAGTTACGGGCATTTTTATTACCGGCTTCCTTTTTGAAAGCAGGAAGGAATATTCCACCCTTTTTATTAACCCATTCCACGGTTCCCGCCATGGGGGAACGATTGACATGAACATTAAAAAGACTTAGGAAGATTCTTAATTGTATGGTCTCGGCTTCTAAATACTGCTCCTCCCATACTTTATTTATTTCCATTACCTTGCCATCCGCCGGAGCCAAAACCAAGTCTTTATCTTCTTTGACACTCCGCTCGGGATTACGGAAAAAAAATAGACAAAACAAGGTTAGAACACCCATGGCGATGGCGAACTTATAGCAAGAAAGCCAGAGAAGCCAGGTGCTTATAATGGCAAAGAAAATAATAAAAGGCCATCCTTCGCGGGCAATAATACTATTGTGCATTCCTTCCCCCCTCAATTTTAATAGCTAATCTAGAGACAATTGTAACTCATAAAGGACTCAAATGTTAAGCAAAATTTGTCCTTAGAACTTGCACTCCCCTACCTGCTTAAGTAGAATTGATAAAGAAGTTTAGGGTGAAAGAAATAGATAGCGGTAGAACATAAATTAACCAGCAGAAATAAGGGAGGTAAATCATGTCGACAGCTGCGAGTTTACCTAGTGTCTATGAGCCGGGACGGGTAGAGAGGAAATGGTATAATTACTGGATGGAAAATGGTTATTTTGCCCCTAGTGCCGATGCACAGGGCAAGGCTTTCTCCATTGTCATGCCCCCGCCTAACGTAACCGGGTCGCTGCACTTAGGACATGCTTTAGATAACACTTTGCAGGATATACTAACCCGTTGGCGCAGGATGCAGGGGTATAATACTTTATGGCTTCCCGGCACTGATCATGCCGGGATAGCGACCCAGGCTAAGGTTGAAGAGGCATTGGCCCAGGAGGGCCTAAATAAATATGATTTGGGCCGGGGGAAATTCTTGGAAAAAGTCTGGGAATGGAAGAACTTGTATGGCAATCGGATAACCCAGCAATTAAGCCTTTTAGGTTCATCCTGCGACTGGAGCCGGGAACGCTTCACTATGGATGAAGGTTGTTCCCGGGCAGTCCGTGAGGTTTTCGTAAACCTATATGAGAAAGGTCTGATTTATCAGGGGGATTACATAATAAACTGGTGTCCCCGTTGCCATACCGCCATTTCTGATATTGAAGTGGAGCACGAGGAAAGTGACGGTCATCTTTGGCATATAAGATACCCGCTAGCCGGGGAAGATGAGTATATAGTAGTAGCAACGACTAGGCCCGAAACCATGCTAGGGGATACTGGGGTAGCGGTACATCCGGATGACGAAAGGTATCGGCATCTCATAGGCAAGAAGATTACCCTCCCCCTGATGAATCGGCTTATACCGATATTCGCCGATGATTATGTGGATAAGGAATTCGGCAGCGGAGCGGTTAAAGTGACTCCAGCCCACGACCCCAACGATTATGAGATGGGCCTTAGGCATGGGGTGGAGCAGATAGCGGTTATAGATAAATACGGTTTTATGACGGAAAATGCCGGCCCTTATCAGGGTCTGGACCGTTATGCCTGCCGCCGCCAGGTGATCAAGGACTTAGAGGCAGGGGGCAGCTTGCTCCAGGTGGAAAACCACCGTCATGCGGTTGGACATTGCCAGCGCTGTGACACTGTAATCGAACCTTTGGTATCTACTCAATGGTTTGTAAGGATGAAACCTTTGGCAGAGCCGGCTATCCAAAAAGTACTAAACGGTGAAACCAGATTTATTCCTGAGCGTTTTACCAAGATATATATTAATTGGATGGAAAACATACGGGATTGGTGCATATCCCGGCAACTATGGTGGGGACATCGCATCCCGGTATGGTATTGCCAGGAATGCGGCGAAGTAATTTGCAGCAAAGAAGATCCCGAACAATGCCCCAACTGTGCATCAGCGGGTTTAAAACAGGATGAAGATGTATTGGATACTTGGTTTAGCAGCGCCCTTTGGCCATTTTCAACCTTGGGCTGGCCGGATAAGACTAAGGATCTGGAATTATTCTATCCTACCAGCGTACTGGTAACTGGCAGGGATATAATCTTTTTTTGGGTAGCCCGCATGATTTTTTCCGGAATAGAGCATATGGGGGAGATGCCTTTCTATGATGTGAATATCCATGGCCTAATTCTTGACGGGCAGGGACGAAAAATGAGCAAATCCTTAAATAACGGTATAGACCCGATAGAGGTGATTGAAAAGTATGGTGCAGATACCTTAAGATTCTCCCTTATTACCGGAGTAACCCCAGGCAATGATGTTCGTTTTCATTGGGATAAAGTAGAGAATACCCGTAATTTTGCTAATAAAATCTGGAACGCCTCCCGATTTGTGCTTATGAATCTGGAAGGCTTCGCTGCTATAAAGCCGGAGTTGGAGGAACTGAACTTAGCGGACCGCTGGATACTAACCCGTTTACAGCTAACTATTACGGAGGTTAGCGAATTATTGGATAAATATGATACAGGGGAAGCAGCTCGCAGGCTTTACGAGTTTATATGGGATGACTTCTGCGATTGGTACATTGAGCTGGCTAAACCACGTTTGGTAAGCACAGCTAATCCTCGGGAAAGATTAGTAGTACAAAATGTTTTGCGGGATGTGCTCGTAGAAATACTGCAGTTATTACACCCTTTTATGCCTTTTATCACGGAGGAGATATATCAGTTTTTGCCGGCTCATGAGGCTACTATTATGCTTGTACCTTGGCCGGAAAGCAAAAAAAATTTTATTTGGCTGACTGAATTAGAGCGGATGCAGCAAATGATGCAGGCTATTCGCGCTTTGCGCAATATACGCTCGGAATTTAATATAAACCCCTCCGTTTATATTAAAGCCATAATGGTGGTGCCTGATGACGCGAGAAGGCAGGCCTTTATCGACAATCAAGATGTTATCAAACAAATGGCTCGTTTGGAACAAATTGAACTACTCAAAATACTGGACAAAAAACCCGAACAGGCGGTTTCAGCCCTTTTATCACTGGCTGAAATCTATGTGCCATTAGAGGGTATAATTGATATCGAAAAAGAAATGCGGCGCCTGTTGAAGGAACTTAAGACAGTAGAGAGCGAACTCCAGAAAGCGGAAAATAAACTTAAAAACAGTAAATTCCTCCTCAAAGCACCTCCCGGAGTAATAGAAAAGGAGAAGGGGAAAAAAGAGGAAGCAATTAATAGAAAAGAGGGGATTTTGCAACGCCTGCAGCTTTTGAAGAAATAGTGAGCCGAAGTTTGGAGGAAATATCCAGCGTAGGTATAAAACCCGGTTTAGGAAGAATAAAATCCTTGCTAAGAAGGATGGGACAACCTGAAAAGGAACTTAAAACAGTCCATATTGCCGGGACCAATGGCAAAGGCTCAACTTCCTTTATGCTAACCGCTGTTTTAAGTAAATCAGGCTATAGGGTGGGGCGCTTTATTTCGCCCCATATCCATTCCTACCGGGAAAGGTTTACTATAAATGATATTCCTATTACGGAAGAGGAACTATTATACTACCTTGGACAGGTTAAAAGGTATATTAACTATTTAGATGAACGGCCGACGGAATTTGAGATACTTACCGCAATGGCTTTAGCATATTTCCGCGATAAACAAGTGGATTTGGCTGTTATTGAGGTTGGTATGGGCGGCACTTATGACTCCACCAACGTTATCAGGCCGATTGTTTCAGTTATTACCGGGGTAGATTATGACCATACCGGGTATTTGGGCAAAACCTTGGAGGAAATCGCGGGAAACAAAGCAGGGATAATAAAAAATGGGGTGCCCGTAGTTATTGGAAGACTTAATCCTCCCGCCCGGCAGGTTATTACGGCAAGGGCTAAGGAATTAGAATCTCCGCTTTTTCAGAGTTCGTTAGTGAAAGTTACCCAAGATTCTGCGCCCGACCTAGGGGGGCAATTGCTCAACCTCGAATTTTTCGGGCAACGTATCAAAAAGCTGTTTCTGCCCACTCCAGCCTTCTACCAGCTCGAAAATCTCGCGGTGGTTATAGTTACTTTGCAATTATTGAAAACGGCTGGTATCCCATGGATGGAAAAAGATTTGCAAGCTGCCCTGGGAACTTTAAAAATCCCCGGAAGAATGGAAATAGCTAGAACCAACCCTCCGATTGTATTAGACGCGGCCCATAATCCCCAAGCGGCTTCGCAACTGGCGTTATCTTTGGATAAGCTCATGCCCGGAAAGAAAAAAGTTCTAATCCTGGGTGTACTTGACGATAAGGATGCGCAGAATATATTAAAACCATTAGGACGGAATACGAAGTGTCTAGTTTTAAGCAAACCAATCGGCAATAGAAGCAAAAACTGGACGAGACTTAGTGATGATTGGCTGCTTTCTTTTCCAGAGACAAAGCTATATCTTGAAAAGGATATTCCAAAAGCCATTAGATTAGGAGAAAGCCTGTTGGAGCCGGAAGATTTTCTATTAATTACCGGATCGTTCTATCTTTTGGATAAAGCAAGGAACTACTTAACCAGTGTTTAAGCTATTGTTAACAGATTCTTAACACAGGGATAAAGCTATTGTTTGCTATAATTATAATAGGACATGTAGGATCAAGGAGGTATAAATGTGGTTTTCAAGCTAAAGCCACGGGAGGATAAGTTCTTTGCTTTTTTTAATAAACTCGCGGATACAGTTTGTGAGGCAGCCGATATATTGCTGGAATTCTCCAGGACGGCGCAAGATGCACGCGGTAAACTTGATTTATTAACACAGATGGAGGAACGGGGAGATAAAACCATATCCTTACTTATGAAACAAATCAACAGTTCTTTTATCGCTCCTTTTGATCGGGAAGATATTCTTATGTTAGCACGGGAGTTGAATAGTATTCTGGATCATATACAAGGCTCCATGGAAAAATTCGTCCTTTACAAAGCTGATGTTCCTAAAGAATCGGAGCATATAATTAAACTCATTGCTGTGTTAAATTCGGCGGCATGGGAAATTAAGGATGCAGTAGCGAAATTACCTGAACTAAAAAACAAAAATAGTGAAATCATTGTATCTTGCGAAAAAATTAGATCTTATGAGCATGAGGGCGATTATCTGTATCGGGCAGGGATTGCCCTTCTTTTTGAGAAAACGGAAAATGTAGTTGAAATAATAAAATGGAAAGAGATTTATGAGCATTTGGAAACCACGTTAGACTACTGTGAGGATGTCAGTAACATAATTAAAGGAATTACGGTTAAATATGTTTAGCTTAGCAATGATTGTTTTGGTTGTCCTGTTAGCCCTTCTTTTCGATTTCATCAATGGTTTTCACGATACCGCCAATGCCATCGCTACCTCAGTTTCCACCAAAGCCTTATCACCCCGCATGGCCATAACTATTGCCGCAACACTAAATTTCATAGGGGCTTTGAGCGGCACAGCGGTTGCCGCTACTATTGGGCAGAGTATAGTAGCCCCGGATATGGTTACTTCCTTAGTTCTAATTACTGCTCTGATCGGGGCCATTTTTTGGAACTTATTTACCTGGTATTTTGGTATACCCAGCAGTTCTTCCCATGCCTTAATAGGTGGACTGATCGGTGGGGTAGTTGCGGGTTTTGGTGTGGGTGCCGTTAATTGGCAGGGGTTTATAAGGATTTTTAGCGGCCTAATCCTGGCCCCTATAGTGGGCTTAGTAGCCGGCAGCCTGGTGATGACTCTTTTATTCTGGATATTCAGAAAGGCATCTCCGGCGAGAACAAATAACAAATTCAGAAAACTACAGGTGCTTTCCGCTTGTATGGCTTCTTTTGCCCATGGTTCTAATGATGCTCAGAAATCAATGGGTATAATTAGCCTTACCTTGCTAAGCGGAGGGTTAATCAGTAGTTTTCATGTTCCTATCTGGGTCATGGTTGCATGTGCGCTGTCCATGGCCATGGGGACTGCGGTAGGAGGGTGGCGGATTATCAGAACCATGGGGGGAAAAATATTCCGTATCGAACCCATAAACGGTTTTGCAGCCGATTTTACTTCCGCAACGGTAATATATTCGGCAAGTCTTATGGGGGCCCCGGTAAGCACTACCCATGTTGTGTCATCAGCTATTATGGGAGTCGGGGCAGCCAAGCGCTTAAAGGGTGTCCGCTGGAATATTGCCCGGCAAATACTAATCGCCTGGTTTGTTACTATCCCTTCGGCGGCATTTGCCGCAACGGTTGTTTACAAGTTGATCACATTCTTTCTATAATATAAGGAAGTTCCTGTGCACAAAACAATTTAGGGAATAATACTGATCATCATTCTTTGCAGAATATTACCACGAGGGGTTGGTTTTAATAGAAGTAATTACATATAGGAAAATCAGTAAAAAGGGGGATGGGGCTTGAAAGTCTTCAAAATACCGGAAGCAACAATTATGAGACTCTCAATCTATTCCCGTTATCTTAGGCAATTGATAGGGGAAAATGCTGAAACAGTATCATCGGGGGAAATAGCTGCCGGCGTAGGTGTTAGCCCGGCTCAGGTGAGAAAAGATCTAGCTTATTTCGGTGAATTTGGTACCCGTGGGGTAGGCTATAAAGTCGATGATCTTTATAGCTGCCTGCTGAGGATCCTGGGACTTGATCGAAGATGGAACATTATTATTATCGGTGCCGGCAAATTAGGCTCGGCTTTTGCTTCATACCAGGGTTTTATAGATCGGGGATTCACCGTGAGGGCTATCATGGATATAAACGAGGAAATAATCGGTACTGAATTAGATGGGGTTAGGATCGAACCTTTAGAGTATCTGCCCAAGAGGATGGCAGAAGAAAACATAATGTTGGGGGTTATAGCAGTGCCTGCCCCGGCGGCCCAGGAGGTTACCGATCTACTAGTAGCTTCGGGTATAAAAGCTATTCTAAACTTTTCCCCGCGGGTGCTGAAAGTACCCAATGATGTCATATTAAGAAATGTTGATCTATCTGTAAACCTGGAGCTTCTAAGCTTTTACCTGGCATTTAATAAAGGCTAATACTATTTTCCCCTCCTTGTTTTTAACCGGTCCTAATGCTAGAATTATAAAAATGTTCGACTGGAGGAAAAACAGTGGCTAGATCCAATGCCTATCCCGGCTGGCAAATCCTTCTGCTCCTATTGGTGCTGGGGGGGATTGTAGGCGGATGGGTAGGAAATACCATAGTGAAAATATGGCCGAATCTATACATATTGGGGCAGATACAAAGTGTAGGTCTGCCTACTTTTTCTTTAGACTTGAATGTTTTCAGCTTACAATTCGGTTTTATGTTTCACATTAATTTTTTTACCATCTTAGGGCTTGCATTGGCTTATTTCTTATACCGGCGGTTCTAATTTAGGAGAAAATGATATGCAGAAAGAAGTAGTATTGGCCTCAGCATCCCCAAGACGTAAGGAATTACTGGATTTGATGGGGATTAAATATGAAACTATCCCTGCTGAGCTGGATGAGTGTTTTTTACCGGATGAGTTGCCGCGCACAGGGGCTGAGCGAATCGCTCGAAAAAAGGCGGAGACAGTAGGCAAGGAACTTGCCGGGGGACTAGTTTTAGCAGCAGATACCATAGTAGTCTGTGATGATGAAGTATTAGGTAAACCCCGGGATGAAGACGATGCTTTTCGTATTTTATATTCCTTAAGCGATAAATTTCACGAGGTTATTACAGCGGTGTGTTTGTACGATGTTAAAAGGGCTGAATCCAAGGTAGAAAGCGAAGTAACCCTGGTGCTTTTTCGTCGTTTGTCAACGGCAGAGATTCTTGACTATATACATAGTGGAGAAGCTATGGATAAAGCAGGAGCCTATGGCATTCAGGGCTCAGGCTCAAAATTTGTTAAGTGCATAGATGGTTGTTTCTTTAATGTGGTTGGGCTTCCGATAAACCGGGTGTGTAAGATGCTGGCCTGTTATGGTATAAAGAGCGAGGTAACCTCAGTTACTCAGCAATTACCTATTCAACTGAGTAGCAATTACTATTTAAACCACCTAAGAGAGATGGGTGAGGGAAATTAACGAATACTTGGCGAATTATAGCATTAAGGAAATGCCGGAAAATATGCGTCCGCGAGAGAAGCTTATTGCTCGCGGTGAAGACAAGCTAGATGAGGCAGAACTTTTAGCTATAGTGCTGGGCAGCGGTACCAGGGAAATAAATGCCTTGGAACTTGCCCGGCGGCTTTTAGCCCAACACGGGGGAAGTCTAAGATTTCTTATGTCGGCTAGTTTTGAAGAACTGACTAGCGTGAAAGGAATCGGGGTGGCTAAAGCGGCGAATATAAAGGCTGCCATAGAGATGGGACGAAGGGTAATCGGTAATATTCAATTGAGAAAAGCCATAAAATCCCCTGAAGATGTGCAGGAGGCGGTCAAGGAATTAGCTATGGAAGAAATGCGGCATTTTGACCGGGAACATTTTCGGGTCTTATATCTTGACCGCAAGGGTGGTCTTATCAGTATGCAGGATATATCAATCGGGGGGTTGCATAGTTCAATAGTGCACCCCCGCGAGGTTTTTAAAATAGCGGTTAAGAAAAGTGCCGCTTCCATAATTTTGGTACATAATCATCCCAGCGGGGATCCAACCCCCAGCCGGGAGGATATAGAAATAACCCGTCGCCTAATCGAAGCCGGCAAAATAATGGGAATAGAGGTTTTAGATCATGTCATTATCGGAGAAATCAATTACTGTAGCCTGAAAGCAAAAGGGCTAATCTAGTTAAGGAGGAAACGAGACAGTGGTTTTTGGCAAGGATATGGGTATAGATCTAGGTACTGCCAACACCCTAGTTCATTTAAAGGGTAAGGGGGTAATCCTTAGAGAACCTTCAGTTGTTGCTATACTAAATGATAGTGGAAAGGTGTTAGCTGTAGGTGAAGAAGCCAAGCAAATGATAGGCAGGACACCGGGTAACATTGTCGCTATCCGTCCTATGAAGGATGGGGTAATAGCGGATTTTGATGTTACCCAGTCAATGCTAAAATATTTTATTTCCAAAGCTTTGGACCAAAGGATGCCTTTAGCAAGACCTAGAGTGGTTATCAGCATACCTACCGGGTGTACTACCGTGGAGGAACGGGCGGTTAGAGAGGCGGCTTTGCAGGGTGGCGCCAAGGAGGCCTATTTAATAGAGGAACCGATGGCTGCGGCTATCGGGGCCGGTCTTCCGGTTCACGAACCGACCGGCAACATGATCGTGGATATAGGTGGGGGCACTACCGAGGTAGCAGTAATTTCCTTGGGTGGTGTGGTCACTGCCCGCTCCATAAGGGTGGCCGGGGATAATATGGATGACGCCATTATACAGAATTTGCGAAAGAACTATAATCTGCTTATTGGGGAAAGGACCGCTGAGGATATTAAAATATCGGTGGGTTCGGCTTTATGGGAAGGTGAGGAACAGTTCTACGATGTGCGAGGGCGCGATCTGGTAAGCGGTTTGCCTAAGACTATAAAGGTATCCTGTTTGGAAGTGCAAAAGGCGCTTAAGGAAACAGTAGAACAGATTGTGGATGGGATTAAGGTCTGCTTAGAAAAAACTCCGCCGGAATTAGCTTCAGATATTATGGACCGGGGTATTATAATGGCCGGGGGTGGGGCTTTGCTAAAAGGTTTGGATAAGCTGATTAGTCAGGAGACAGATATGCCGGTTTATGTTTGTGATGAACCTTTATTGGCGGTAGCCCGGGGAACAGGACGGGTGCTGGAAAACATCGAAGTTTTACGCAAAGTTTTGATTTCCCCCAAAAAAACATTTTAAAGGTGAAGAAAATTGTTTAAAATACTACGCAACAAATACTTATGGATAGTGGTATTCACCGTATTACTATCGTTTTTTCTAATGCACATTACCTCCCTTGAGCGAAAGGAAATAAGTGTTGCGGAAAGGTTTATAAGAGATATGTTTACCCCGCTGCAAGGCGGGGTAAACGGTATTAGGCATAATTGGGGGGGGGTTGCTTCCGTCCTAAATAACAAGGAGGCACTCAGTCGGCAAATTCAGATTTTGCGTCTGGAGAATCAGGAGTTAAAAATAGAAAATCAGGTTTTGAGGGAATCCCGGGCAGAGCTAAAACGGCTAAGGAGTTTGTTGGATTTTCAAAACAAGAACCTAGATAATTATAACTTATTAACAGCCCGGGTTATTAGTCGTAGTCCTAGTAACTGGTACAAATACCTGCTTATTAATAAGGGAAGCAAACAGGGGATAAAGAAGGGGATGCCGGTAATCTGTCCCGAAGGCTTAGTCGGACAGGTAGGGAGCGTAAGCAGGGAATCCGCGCAGATTAACTTGATTACCGACCGGGAAGTTGCAGTAGGTGTTATTCTACAGGAAAGCCGGGAGACAAACGGTATTGTCGAAGGGCGCGGAGATAGCAATCTATTGCGTATGAGCAATATCCCATATTACTCTCCCATAAAAGAGGACGACAGGGTAATAAGTTCGGGTTTATCAGTTTTGTATCCCCAGGGGGTAGATATCGGACTTGTAAAAAGCATAAGCCGCGAGCCGGGTGGACTTTTATTGTGTGCCGATATAGAGCCTTTGGTAAACTTCGACAAACTAGAGGAAGTGTTGATAATAACTAATTTCGAATTAGTAAAAGATATGTCAGGGGTGGAGGAACCGAGAACTTGAGGTATTTGATACTTTTCCTATTGCCATTTTCAGCCATATTATTACAATCAACGGTTTTTAGTTATTTTAGCATAAAAGGAACATTGCCCGATTTGTTGCTCATTTTTGTAGTTTTTTTCGCTTTGATTAATGGTGCTAGGGGAGGAACTGTTTATGGTTTTCTTTGTGGCTTGTTCGAAGATCTTTACCTAGGCAGATTTATTGGCGTAAACGCTTTGTCTAAAGCCTTTACGGCGTATTTGATAGGGTATTTTCAGGGCCGGGTCTTTAAGGAAAACATACTGGTGGCCTTGATTGCAGTATTTTCTAGCACATTTATAAATTCCTTTTTATTATTCATCTTGGCCTTATTTACTCATAAAATTTTCCATGTCGATGTTAATATATTATTTACTGTTATTTACCAAAGTATCTATAACACAGTTTTAGCTATACCGTTATACCTATGGTATTATAATTCTTCTTATCGAGGTATGCTTAAACCTACAGGGGAGAGGTAAATGAAAAGTGACGAATTCAAAAAGCGTCTAAAAATATATGCGGCCTTGGTAATTTTCTTGTTGTTGATACTCACCATAAGGTTGGCTATTGTACAATTGTTTTATAATGATGTTTACCAAACCCAGGCCAAAGAAAACCGCATTCGCTTAGTGGACATTAAGGCTCCGCGGGGGGAGATTTATGATAGTAACGGCAATATATTGGCAGCGAATAAATTGGTATATACCCTTACCCTCACTTTCCTGCAATTGGGAGATCAACCACAGCTAAATGAAAATCTAGTAGCCTTGATAGGGGACTATTATCCCGATATTACTGCGGAATATATCGAAGAAAAAGTTGAAAAGCAAAAATATCGTCTATTTGAGCCGATAATAATTATGCGCGATATACCATGGGAATTGGTGGTGAAGGTTGAGGAGAATCGGCAAGATTTGCCGGGAGTTTCAGTAATTGTAGAGCCCTTGCGATATTATCCGGAGGCTACATTAGCCGGCCATGTATTAGGGTATATTCATTCCATTAATCCGGAGGAACTAGCCCGGGCTGAGGTGGGCAAATATGGTATCAACAGCCTCATCGGAAAATCGGGGGTCGAAAAACAATATGAGCGTTATCTGCGGGGTGAAGACGGAGCACGGCAACTAGAGGTAGATGCCAGGGGACGCCCAATTCGGGAATTAATTACGCTAGAGCCCACGCCCGGAGCTAATTTATACCTCACATTAGACACAAAATTGCAAAAGGTATTGGAAAAAAGTATGGCCGATACTTTGAAGCGCTTGCAGACAAAGTATCCCAAAGCTCGGGTCGGTTCTGCCGTGGTTTTAAAGGTTAAAACCGGGGAGGTATTGGCATTGTGTAGCGATCCCCCTCTTGATCCCAATGATTGGAGGGGCAATCTAAGCTCGCAACGGGTGCCGTATTATTTCCCCCAGGGCAATTCTTATAATCCGATGCAGCCTGGTGCCGAAGTGAATCGTGCCTTGCATTCTACCTATCCACCCGGTTCTACCTTCAAACCGATAACGGGTATGGCCGCCCTGGAAAAAGGGGAAATTGATCCATTAAAAAGTCTGGTTAATTGTAAAGGGGCTTATTGGATAGCCCCTTACATACCTTGTACAGGAGTGCATGGTAATGTCAATTATTATACCGGTATGGCTACTTCATGCAACACTTATTTCCAAGAGATGGGGCGTAGGGCGGGCAAGGATGCCCTGGTCTGGGTGGCTGGACAGTTTGGGTTAGGAACTAAAACCGGGATAGATCTTCCCGATGAGGAAAAGGGTCTTTTACCGTCACCGGTATGGAAAAAGGAAAAGTTCTCCCGGTTGGTCGATAAAAAATATGAACAGCTACAAAGCCAACTGGAAGAAAACTACAAGAAGTTGCTGGGTGCGGCTAAGGATGATAATGAGAAGCGCAATCTAGAAAGAAAACTAAAACAGGAAAGGATTAAAATGGAGGCCCAGTACGAAATTGATTATAGCTTTGAGACTAACTGGCAGGCTTTTGATACTTATAACATGTCTATTGGGCAGGGTGATAACGATTATACCGTAATACAATTGGCTAATTATGTAGCTACTATAGCCAACGGAGGCCACTTGATGAGGCCACATGTAGTAGGCAGCATAGTAACAAATGAGAAAAGGGTTTTGGAGACTTTTCATCCTCAGCTCATACATGATGTGGAATTAAAAGAGGATAGTATCAGAGAAACCCGAAAAGCTATGCTGGCTGTTACCCAACCGGGGGGGACGGCACATTTCCTCTTTTATGATTTTCCTAAGGAAATAGGGGTAGCCGCCAAAACCGGGACTGCCCAAACGGGGCGTGCTGGAGATAATATTCTGAAGGAATTCCACGGAGTATTTGTAGCCTTTGCCCCTTATGATGACCCGGAAATCGCCTTCGCCGGGGTAGTGGAATATGGGCATCATGGAAGCGAATCGGCCGGTTATATAGCCAAGGATATATTTGAACAATATTTTGGTTTGGTTAATCATCTGGCGGAGGAAGAAGAAGTGCCCCTTGAGGGTACTTCCGGAATTACCGCAAGGATAAATAATCCGGTTACGAACCAGCCGATAGAATAACTATTTTCTATCCTCAACCCTAATTGCGAAAAAACGGGGAATTTTGTGGCAGGTTTGAACCTTTTTAGGAGAATATTTGATTAATATCTCCCTTTTTTTTTGTTTTTCTATAGAGGGAATAATTGTATTAAATAGAATTAGATGTAATATATGAAGGAAGTATTTTTATTCTAGTCCGGTGTTGTAAGTTTTACATGGGGGGTTTAGGGGTGGCAGCAATTAAAGATACTGCTAGCGAAATATACCTTGATTTAAGCATATGTAAAGATTTTGAAGAACTGAAGGAGGAATTAGGTAGAAAACTAAGTTTGCTTCATGATTGCTCATGGGGAAATCGCGTAAGCCTAAGTGTTCAATCCGGTAAGCTTACATTAAAACAAACCCAGGAGGTAAAGGCTTATTTAGCAGAGCGCGGTTTGCGTCTACACGATCTAATAATTAAAAGCGAAAGTCCCAAGGAGGAAAGAAATGATACCTTCGAAAACTTCTCTCATTACGAGGAAACATCTTTGATTTGTCGCCATTTGCGTTCCGGCCACAAGTTTTATTGTAACGGTAATGTCGTAATCTTGGGTGATGTTAATCCCGGTGCAGAAATAATAGCCGGAGGCAATATCCTGGTTATGGGAAGCCTAAGAGGGATGGTTCACGCAGGAGCATCTGGGGATGAACAGGCGATTATAGTTGCTTATCGATTAACACCTACCCAATTACGGATAGCTAACCATATAACAAGACCACCAGATGGTGAAGAATTGGTGATCAATAACCCTGAAATAGCTCGGATTGTATCCGGTAAAGTGTGTATAGAAAAGTTAAAAATATGATTGGAGGATTGGCAATGAAGAGTAGAGTAATAGTCATTACCTCAGGTAAAGGTGGAGTGGGAAAAACCACAACAACTGCCAACCTGGGAACATCGCTGGCCATGATGGATAAAAAGGTGGTGTTGGTAGATACCGATATCGGTCTCAGAAACTTGGATGTTGTTATGGGTTTAGAAAACCGGATAGTATTTGATATTGTCGATGTAGTGACCGGTAAATGTAAGCTCAAACAAGCCCTGATTAAGGACAAACGCTTCCCGGGACTACATTTACTACCCGCGGCTCAGACTAAAGACAAAACGGCTATTACCCCTCACCAGATGAAAAATCTAAGTAATGAGTTGCGTGAGGACTACGATTTTATCCTCGTCGATTGCCCGGCAGGGATAGAACAGGGATTTAGAAACGCTATAGCTGGGGCGGATGATGCTATAGTTGTAGCCATGCCCGAGGTATCATCCGTAAGGGATGCAGATCGCATAATCGGCCTGCTAGAGTCTGCCGGGTTAAGAAATAATAGCCTAGTCGTAAACCGGATACGAAGCAGAATGGTGAGGCGTGGTGATATGATGGATATTAAAGATATCTTGGATATCCTATCGATTGAACTGTTAGGAGTAGTACCTGAAGATGAGTCTATAGTAGTCTCTACTAATAGAGGAGAACCTGCGGTAATGGAAAACGCCTCCAGGGCCGGAGCTGCCTATAAAAGAATAGCCCGGAGGATAACGGGCGATGAACTTCCGATACCTTCCCTCGATGAACCAGAAAATTTAATATACAGATTTAAGAAGATCCTAAAAATGGCTAGATAAGAAAGGAGGGGGGAGCTTTGCTGGATATCATTAGCCGCATACTGGGAAGGGAAAACACGAGCAGGGATATAGCAAAAGAAAGACTACGTTTGGTCCTAATTCACGATCGGGCTACGGTGTCTCCTAACATTCTAAGCGCACTTAAGGAAGAATTGATAAGGGTTATACGGGAATATATGGAAATAGATGAAGACTCAATTATTGTTGATTTGGAAAACGAGGAGAACTCTGTTGCCCTTGTAGCCAACATCCCAATAAGGGGATTTAAACGTGCTGCAAATGAATAGCTAAAGATGGAATAAAAAGGAGTGGATACAGGAGGTCAGCAAGACCTCCTTTTTACATTCCTCACACGCCATAATAGGATTTATGTCGAGCTTGCAGAGGGGTTACCACAGATGCAAAGTTCCGCCTGGGTCCCCCAATTATATCGAGCTAGACAGGGGTTTTTGCTCCCCTTATAATGGTTAGGGGAGGTAGCGCAATTGAATGCGAAAAGACTAAGATTTATTGACAAAGCTTTTATAGCCGCATTATTAGGCTTGCTCGTGTTCGGCTTGATAATTCTAAGAAGCGCTAGTATTGGGATTTCAAGTGACCCATTTTTTTATCTGAAAAAGCAAGTATTTGTAATATTTATTGGCTTGTTTTTGGTCATACTAATAATTAGATATGATTATAGCCATTTGCGCAGGTTTGCCCCTATATTATACGGTATATCGATTGTTTTATTGCTAGCTGTCCTTATATGGGGTACGGAGATCCGTGGAACAACCGGATGGATTGGTCTAGGCAACCTGCCTATGGTACAGCCGGCGGAGTTTACCAAGGTTTTGTTAATTATCGCCTTTGCTGAGTTTTTAAATCGCCGCAAAGGTGAACTAGACACATTATCGGATATATTACCCTGTTTTTTATTTATGGGGATACCATTTATTTTGATAATTGCGCAACCTGACTTAGGGACTGCTTTGGTATATATCGCCATAACCTTGATTATGATGTACGCTGCCGGGGCTAATTATAAAATATTATTACAAATTATTGCTGCGGTAGTATTATTAGTCGCTCTTAGTTTGTATTTGCATTTCCAATTCGGTACATGGCTTCCTTTGGAGGATTATCAATTAAGGCGCCTTACCATATTCCTTGACCCTTATAATGATGGTCTGGGAGGACGGGGGGCGGGATGGAATATTATTCAATCATTAATAGCTATTGGATCCGGCGGATTAACCGGCAAAGGGCTATTTCAAGGTACCCAGGTTCAGCTAAATTTTTTACCCGAGCACCACACTGATTTTATTTATGCGGTGATTGGTGAGGAATTGGGGTTTTTAGGTGCCCTTTTTGTGCTTATATGCTATGCTATATTGCTTGTCAGAGCTATTGTTATTGCCTTTAACTCGAAGGAATTCTTCGGTAGCCTATTGGTATTGGGTATAACTGCTATGTGGTTATTTCATATTTTTGAAAGTATCGGCATGTCAATTGGCTTAATGCCAATAACGGGTATCCCCCTTCCTTTCCTCAGCTACGGGGGAAGTTCAATGCTGGCTAACCTGCTCGCAGTCGGGTTAATACTCAGTGTTAATGTCCGGGGAAAGAAGATTGTTTTTTAAGGCTTTTGATATGCAATCGATTTCCCGTATTCGCAACACCAGAATCTTATATCCGAAGTGCATAAGTTTTACCAACCCTTAAGGCCCAAACAAAAGGAGGTTTTTATGAGAAACGCTAGTCTAAACGACCTTACCAAGTTCACCATTAAAGAATCAATAATGTTTATTCCCAACCTTCTAAAGCTTCTTTACCGCCTGGTTAATGATAAGTCAGTTACCGCCCTTGATAGGACTTTATTATTGGCTACTGCGGCCTATGTGATCTCCCCTTGGGACCTTGTTCCCGATATGCTTCCCTTTTTGGGACAATTAGATGACATTGTATTGATGGCCCTGGTTTTCAAACGCTTAACTACCAGTGTTAGCCCAGATGTTTTATACAGTTATTGGGACGGTAAACCGGGTTTATTATCTCTCTTAGAGGATATAATAGGGCTTGGAATGCAATTTCTGCCCCCCGGTGTATATCAGCGTTTGGTTAAACATTCACAGGAACCACGCTGGGCTGATTCGAATTAGGGGAATTATTGAATTAAAAGCTATTGACATAATGGCCGTAATGTATGATTATAAAAAAGGAATATCGGGTTAAACGACGAATATAAAGTAATAGTTTCAGGCTCACCGAGCTTCCTTGTCTAAAGTTGTAAAAACCATGACAAGGAAGCCGATAGGCAGGGGGGGAAACGCTCCTACCTCCCGTTTGGAAAGGAGAGCAAAACATGTGCACGATATTAACTTACCTATAACCAGGCTTGTTTTAATACAGGTCTGGTTTTTGTTTATTCATTAGGTATTACAATTGATCCCCGGAAGGAAAGCAACAAAAGGTTATCTCCGGGTAAAAACTGTTACGAAAACCTAGGAGGTTATATTACACATGGAAGCAGCAGTAGGGAGTTTGCTTGCGCAGAAGATGGAGATATACGAAATAGTTAAAATGTCCTTGCAGGTATCTGGAACAGCTACAATAATTAGCGCCCTGATAGGTGTTCCGCTTGGTGCATGGATCGGCCTATCAGAGTTTAAAGGGAAAAGGCTTTTGTTAAGGTTGGTTTATACTATGATGGCTTTGCCGCCGGTCCTCGCCGGTTTGCTGGTATATCTACTTTTGTCCCGCAGCGGCCCGTTGGGTTTTATGGAATTGCTTTTCACTCCTACCGCTATGATTATAGCCCAATGCCTATTGGTGACCCCGATAATTACCGGGCTGGTATCTGCCGGTATTGCCGGCAAGGAAGGATTGATTTATGAACATGCCATTAGCTTGGGGGCGAATAAGGCCCAAGCAACTTGGACTATAATTAAGGAAACACGCACAGGGATTATAGCCGGAATTATGACCGGTTTTGGAAGAGCTTTTGCAGAAGTTGGGGCAGTAATGCTGGTAGGCGGCAACATTAGACATATGACTAGGGTGCTTACTACCTCCATAGTGATGGAAACCAGGCAGGGCAACTTTGAAATGGGGATTGCGCTAGGGATTATTCTGTTATTATTATCCTTCACGGTAAGTTCGATAGTCTTATCAAATGCCGAAGAGTTTAGCTTGAAATAGGGGTGGTGGCTTTGAACTTATTTGAAATATCAGGTTTGAAGAAGAGCTTTGGCGACAGAACAGTGCTAAATATCGATGAACTTATATTACAATTGGGCAAAATTTATGCTATCTTAGGCCCCAATGGTTCAGGTAAAACAACATTTTTGAAAATTATGAATCTCCTACTTGCACCAGATTGCGGCCGGATCAAATTTATGGGAGGTGATATAGAGATTTCTCAAACTGACCGGCTGTCGATATCGCGGCAAATGTGCATGGTGTTCCAAAGGCCGGTCATGTTTCGTAGTACGGTATTTAATAATGTGGCTTATGGCCTAAAACTCAGGCGGGTTACCAAGGCCGAATGTGCTAAAAAGGTTAATGAAGCTTTAGATTTTGTAGGGATGGGTGGTTTTGCTAAACATCCCGCTACCCGTCTTTCCGGAGGAGAGACCCAAAGGGTTGCCTTGGCCAGGGCCCTGGTTTTACAACCGCGGGTTTTGTTGCTAGACGAACCTACGGCAAACCTTGATCCGGGAAGTGTCCAACACATTGAGGAGATAATCCGTAAATACCATCGGGAATATAATACCAGCGTGATTATTGTTACGCACAATCTTTTTCAAGCCAAAAGAATTGCGGATGAAAGCATCCTATTGATCAGCGGAGAGGTAGTTGAGCGGGCCCATACATCCGAATTCTTTGAACAACCACGCGATCTCAGAACTCGCCAATTCTTGGACGGAACCATGGTTTATTAAAGATAACAAATATTTTTAAAGGGAGCTATATAAAGCTCCGAAGAAGGGAGAGTTTATAATATGAAAAGATTTCGTAATCTTGTTGCTATAATAGCTATCTGCATGATGGCCTTTACCCTGCTACCTTGTAGTGTTGAGGCGGCTCAAAATGTCGAAAGTACAATGGTTCTTGCCACCACTACCAGCACCCAGGATTCAGGACTACTTGATTTTTTATTGCCCGTATTTGAAAAGGACTATAAAACCAAAGTAAAAGTAATAGCGGTTGGAAGTGGCCAGGCCATGGAAATGGGACAAAAGGGTGATGCCGATGCCTTGTTAGTTCATTCTCGGGCGGCAGAGGACAAATTTGTAGCGGACGGTTTTGGTATAAACCGTAAAGATGTAATGCACAATGAATTTTTGATTGTGGGCCCAGCCAATGATCCGGCTAAAATAAAAGGGACCAGCGATGTTACAGCTGCATTCAAGAAAATCGCAGCCAGCGAAAGCAAGTTTGTTTCCCGCGCCGATAAGTCAGGGACTCATGTAAAGGAAATGGGCATCTGGAAAAAGGCAGAAATTACTCCGGCCCTGCCCTGGTACATTGAAGCCGGAAAAGGAATGGGCGATACCCTTTTAATGTCGGGAGAGATGAAAGCCTATACTTTGGCGGATGAAGCCACCTGGTTAAGCTGGAAAGGAAAAACTGATTTAGTAAATATCTTGCAAGGTGATAAGTTGCTTTTCAATCCTTATGGGGTTATAGCTGTGAATCCGGCCAAGCATCCCGGTGTCCACAAAAATGCCGCTAATGCCTTTATCGAATTCATGACCGGAACTAAAGGCCAGAATTTGATAGCTTCTTTTGGTGTGGATAAGTATGGCAAGGCGTTGTTTACTCCCGACGCCCTTCCCGTTGCACCTGCACCGACTTTGGTACCTGCTCCGGTTACGGTAGCTCCGACTGATAAAGCTACGGTTAATGTCTATGCCCTGAATGTCCGCACGGGTCCTGGGACCAATTACAAGGTTTTAGGTAGTGTGGTTAGGGGGACTGAGTTGCAAGTTTTGGGTAGTAGCGGAACATGGTTGAAAATAAAATATGGCAATAAAGAGGCTTATGTAGCCGGATGGCTGGTAAAAAAATAACAAACCTAAGAGAAAATGAACTAATGCATTACTTGACTATAACATAATAAATATTTGGGCAAGTGGCTTTTCACTTGCCTTTCTTTTTTCTGTAGCTGTGAAAAACCAACGCCCGGCGGTTGTCATTTACGGTTGAATAATTTATAGTTAAACTTTAGGATATTAATTGGGGTGAAGCATATGGAAGCTATAAAGGATAACGGAAAAGTCCATAAGTCAGAAATGGAACAATATCGGGAAAGATTCATCGATATTATGGCCAAGTTTACAGTGTATGCGGGTATATATCTACCTGATGACGTATATGCCAAGTTAAAGGAAATGCGGGAAAAGGAAGATGGCGATCTGGCTACAGTTATTTATGATGCAGTTTTTGCAGATTTGCAACTGGCTAGGGAGCTAGGTCGGCCTCTTTGTCAGGACACCGGTGTGATTCAGTATTTTTTACAAGTGGGAACCGGCTTCCCTTTGTTGGATAGGATGGAGGACTGTTTGCAGGAAGCGGTGAAACGGGCTACCGCAATGGGACCGTTGAGGCCTAATGCGGTAGAAATTTTCGAAGAAAAAAATACCGGCAATAATGTTGGCAAGAGAGTTCCTTGGATTGATTGGGAGGTAATACCGGATAGTGACGAAGCTACAATCTACATATATATGGCAGGGGGCGGCTGCAGCCTCCCCGGAATTGCCAAAGTGCTAATGCCTTTAGAAGGATATGAAGGTATTATAAAACTGGTTTTCGACCAAATAACTTCTTATGGTATAAACGCCTGTCCGCCACTGCTAGTTGGCATTGGTATCGCCGGCTCAGTCGAGGTTGCCGCTAAGCTATCTAAGAAAGCTTTGTTACGCCCGATCGGCTCTCGAAGTAGCAATCCGCGCGGGGCGGAGCTGGAAAATAGAATCGAGGCTGGGCTAAATCACCTGCAAATTGGACCGGGTGGTTTTGGCGGCCAGAGTTCCGTAATGGCTGTGCATATTGAAGAAGCCGCCCGGCACCCGGCGACTTTAGCGGTTGGCTTATCTACAGGCTGTTGGGCGCATCGGAGAGCTATTATTAAGTTTAATGCCAACATGGAGTATGAGAGCATTTCACATAAAGGAGTAGCATTATGAGTGTTAAGGTATTAACGACACCAATTCGGGACGAGGAGTTAGAACCGCTAACTATCGGAGACATTGTTTATTTGGATGGATATTTGATAACCAGCCGGGATGATGTGCACCAGCGCCTGATTAAGCAGAATAAAGAACTTCCCGTTGACTTGGCGGGAAATGCCATATTCCACGCTGGGCCGATTATGCAAAAGATAGATGAGGAGCCGGGAAAATATCGGGTAATCTCCATAGGCCCGACCACAAGTATGCGTATGGAAAAATACGAAGGAGAATTTATTGCTCAAACTGGACTAAAGATGATAGTGGGCAAAGGTGGGATGGGCCAGAAGACAGCGATTGCTTGCCAGGAACATAAGGCTATCCATGCGGTTTTTCCCGGTGGTTGTGCCGTTTTGGCCGCCGACTGTGTCGAAGAGGTAGAAAGGGTAGAATGGTTGGATTTGGGTATGCCGGAAGCAATGTGGGTTATGCGGGTTAAGAAATTCGGGCCTTTGATTATATCTATTGATACCAAGGGCAACAATCTGTTTGAGATAAATAAAAAACGATTCAACCGTAGGAAGGAAGCTGTCGTCGAGGAGATCTGCCGGCATGTCGACTTCTTAGGATAGCTAAAACGATGAATACAGTGGGGTAAGATCCCTCGCCAGGCTCGGAAAGACGTGGGGCGGCGCGATATGAATATACCAGCGAGCGATTGGCGAAGCATGGCGGCAACACCCAGCGAAGCCGAGTAGGCGAAAGGGGGCGAGTGACAGGACGTCACGA
>CAYRCG010000003.1:0-29336 GCA_964422685.1 uncultured Syntrophomonas sp.
TTTCATATTAACCCCTACTTGTTTTTTGGAGCTAAACCCATATTAGGATATAATGGAAAGGAAAATGAAAAAGGGAAGCAGGAAAGAACCATGTTAGAAAAATCCGTACTGCAAAAAGTACTAGACGAAGCCATGAGAAAGGGCGGCGATTTTGCCGAAATCTATTACGAAGAAAAACAAATGAGCCAAGTAATATTTGAGGACGAACGGGTGGATAAAATCGCCCGTGGCCGAGAAAAAGGCGCCGGAATTCGGGTGATACAAAACGGAAATACCGCTTATGCCTATAGCAATGATATATCGGAAGAAGGCCTAATGAAAGCCGCATCAGTTGCCGGCAAAGCTTTAGGAAAAGAAAAATCATGCCGGGGGAAAGCAATATCGTTGCCGGATAAGGGGCAGGATTACAGCGAAAGCTTCCCGGATTCCCTAGCGGATTTCACTTACGAGGATAAGATTAGCCAACTATTAGCGGCCAATACCTTAGTGCGTGATTTGGGAGAGGAAATACGGCAAGTTACTATGGCTATGGGGGATGTTCAGAAAAAGATACAGATAGCCAATACTGACGGTGAGTTCCTGGAAGATGCCTATTCCCGGGTGCGTTTGAGTGTTAATGCAGTAGCCGGTCGTGACGGGCTTATGCAAAGCGCCTATGAATCTGCCGGGGCGGTGTCGAATTGGGAGATACTAGATAGGGTAGACTTTGGTGCTATGGCGGAGAAGGCTGGTAAATTAGCCCTGAAAATGCTTTCTGCGGCCCACGCCCCGGCAGGTACTATGCCGGTAGTTTTAGCCGGAGAAGCCGGAGGTACTATGGTACACGAAGCTTGCGGCCATGGTTTGGAGGCTGATTTGGTGCAAAGGGGGCTTTCTGTCTACCAAGGGAAATGCGGGGAAATGGTGGCGGCTCCCGGGATAACGGTTATTGATGACGCTACCCTAGAAGGTCGTTACGGGAGTTATCGTATAGATGACGAAGGTAAAGCGTCCCGATGCAATGTGTTAATCCGGGACGGTGAGCTGCAGGGATTTATGCATGATCGCTTAACAGCAAGTCGGGAAAAAATAGATTCCACTGCCAACGGACGGCGGGAATCCTACCAGCATAAGCCTATACCGCGGATGAGCAATACCTATGTTGCACCGGGAACTGAAGCAGCCGAAAAGATAATAAAAGCTACTTCGCGAGGCTTATTAGTTAAAAAAATGGGTGGCGGCCAGGTTAATACCGTCAATGGTGACTTTGTTTTTGATGTTCAGGAGGCTTATATCATTGAAAATGGGGAAATAAAGGAAGCGGTGCGTGGGGCAACCCTTACCGGCAATGGGCCCCAGGTGCTTAAAGATATCGATATGCTAGGCAATGACCTAGGCTTTACTATCGGAGTATGTGGCAAGGGTGGTCAAGGAGTGCCTGTTTCTGATGGTCAGCCTAGTATGCGTATTAAAGAATTAACGGTTGGCGGCACAGCCGCAACCGGTTCCCAAACTAAGAAGATAAGAAGGAAGTAGGTTGGCAACTATGGAAGATTCCTTGCAGAAGGCGGGAGAAATGGCCTTGGCAGCGGCGCATAAAAAGGGGATGCAGGCGGAGGTTTTCCTCTCCCGTCAGAGCAATATGAACCTGGAATTACGCGAGGGGCAGGTGGAAACACTAAAACAGGCGGAAGAAATGGGGCTAGGATTGCGGCTGCTTAACGGCGGGCGCATGGCTTTTGTTTATAGCGCAGATTTGACAAGGGGAGCTATCGAGCAACTAGTAAATGATGCTGCGGACATTTCCCACTATACCCCTATTGATGAGTATAACTCATTTCCTGCCGGTCCCTATTTTTATCCTAGTTTAGAGCTATATGATAAAAAAATACCCGAGACCCCCCTGGAAGAAAAGATAGAAATGGCGCAGGCTGCGGAAGAGGTGGCCCGTAGTTGTGACCCTCGGATTAAAATTATTGAAAAATCCGCCTATGCCGAAGGGGAATACAGCAGCCTATTGATGAACAGCCATGGGCTTTGTAGTGCGGGGAAGGCCAATTATGCCCTTATATATATCTCCCTGGTAGCCCAGGAGGATGAAGAATCGCAAAGCGGTTTTTCCTCTATGATAAAAAGGAAGATAGAGTATCTGAACGCGGAAACAGTAGGAAAAGAAGCGGCTATGAGGGCCTTGCGGAGCCTGAAATCCCGCCGCATCGATTCTGCTACCCTGCCCTGCATAATCGAACCTTATATAATGGTGCGTTTCTTAGGCCTTATTGCCCATCTGGTCAGCGCGGAGGCGGTGCAAAAAGGCAAATCATTTTTAGCAGGAAAAGTTGGGGAAAAGGTTGCCTCGGGGCTTTTGTCCATAAATGATGATGCTACATTGAACGAAGGCTTGGGGAGTTTCCCTTTCGATGGTGAAGGAATTCCCGGACGTAAAACCTCGATAATAAAGAACGGAATTCTGACGGGCTATCTTTATGACCACTACAACGCTGCTAAGGCCGGGGTGGAGTCAACCGGTAATGGGCAGCGTTCTTCATTCCGCCAGTTGCCGGCGGTGGGCAGTAGTAATTTTACCTTAGAAGCGGGTAAAATGAGCCCCGAGCGGATGATAGCCGAGGTGGATAAGGGGCTATATATAACGGAAATAATGGGCTTGCACACCGCTAATCCGGTTTCGGGTGATTTTTCCTTGGGTGCATCCGGAATGCTGATTGAAAAAGGCTCCTTGAGTTACCCGGTGAGGGGTATTACCATAGGGGGGAATCTTTCCGGTTTTCTGCATAATATCGATGCTGTAGGGAAGGATTTGCGTTGCTTCGGTTCTCGCTTGGCGCCTAGTGTACGTTTGCAAGCAATAAGCGTGTCCGGAAATTAGGGGGGGAAGTAAGTAAGAAATGGTGAATTTGAGGATAGCTGTAATAAACGGCCCTAACCTGAATATGCTGGGGGTACGTGAGCCGGAGATATATGGGGATAGCACTCTGGCTGATATAGAAAGGGAAATGGGAGAACTAGCCGAACAGCAGAAGGTAGAGCTCGACTTCTTCCAATCCAATCACGAAGGAAGCATTGTTGATTACATACAAAAAGCCAGAGGTAATTTTGCGGGGATATTAATAAATGCCGGAGCCTTTTCCCATTATAGTATTGCCATATATGACGCTCTTAAGATGGTAGATATTCCGATTGTAGAGATACACCTATCCAATATTTATGCCCGGGAAAGCTTTCGGGGACAATCCTTG
Organism: uncultured Syntrophomonas sp.; assembly: GCA_964422685.1. Classification (GTDB taxonomy): domain Bacteria; phylum Bacillota; class Syntrophomonadia; order Syntrophomonadales; family Syntrophomonadaceae; genus Syntrophomonas. The sequence goes on from CAYRCG010000003.1 coordinate 3,237, forward strand.
ATTTCACCGCTAGCCGTAGGGGGGGTTTTCGGCTTCGGAGTCCTGAGCTATAAAATAGCCTTTTTAGCCATATGTGAAACCTTGCGCGCCGGAGGGAAAGAAAGGATAAAGGATGTAGAATAATGAAAAACCATTATATTAGCGTACGCTTGCTTAAGCTTTATAAACTATTGACCGAGAATGGGTTAGATGCCTTGCTGGTGACTAAGGCGGAGAATATTCGTTATCTGTCGGGTTTCACGGGGGGGAGTGATGCCCGCTTGCTTATTTCTCCCACGGAAAAATATCTATTGACCGATTCGCGGTACCTGGAACAGGCAGAAAGGGAATCTCCCGGATGGCAACTAATAGAGGAACGACCGCCAGGGTTCAAACAATTGCAGGAAATAAGCCGGACTTATAGAAAAATAGGGGTAGAAGCCCATGCTATTACCCATAGTCTTTTTTTAGAGCTGGAAAGATTACTAGAAAGCGACTTGCAACCTGTATCTTCCTTAGTCGAAGGGTTGCGCCGGATAAAAGACGAGGGTGAATTAGAGCTTATTCGGGAAAGTGCCCGGATAACCGATATAGTGTTCAAGGAAATCTGCCGGCAGATAAAGCCGGGGATAAGTGAGCGCGACATAGCTAATGAAATCGTTCATCTTTTGCGGCAAAATGCTTGTGAAAAGGAGTCATTTGATGTTATTGTGGTAGCGGCAGACAATGCCGCTCTCCCCCACGGACGCCCAGGAAAGCGCCAACTCCGACCAGGAGATATGGTTACATTAGATTTCGGCGGTTTTTATGAAGGATATACGGCGGATATGAGCAGGACGATAGCGGTAGCAAAGACCTCCAGCCGGTTCCGAGAGCTTTATCAAGCGCTGCTTCTAGCCCAAGAAAAGGGAATCGCTTCGGTGAGGGCCGGGCAACCTTGCCGCGAGATCGACCGCTTGGTAAGAGAAGAGCTCAAAGCCTACGGATTGGAGCAATACTTTACCCATGGCACAGGTCACGGCATAGGTCTGGAAATCCACGAACTACCCCGTATTTCCCCTTTGAGCGATGCTATTTTGGAAGAAAATATGGTGATCACCATTGAACCCGGGATTTATATAAAAGGCTGGGGAGGATTACGCATAGAGGATGACGTAATAGTAAAAAACAAATATGGGGAGGTAATAACCCATTCGGATAAAAGCCTTTTGGTATTGTAGATTACTTTAACATAAGCAATTCTTATATATATGGAGGGATAGGATGATTTCCGTAAATGATTTTAAAACCGGGGTAACCATAGAATTAGAAGGGCAGGCTTTTCAGGTGATGGAATTCATGCATGTTAAACCAGGCAAGGGTTCCGCTTTCGTAAGGGCCAAACTAAGAAATGTCAAGACCGGCGGTACGGTAGAAAAGACCTTCCGCGGCGGGGAAAAAGTACCCAGGGCTCATTTGGACAAGCGGGAAATGCAATATCTCTATAATGACGGGGAAGGCTATGTCTGCATGGACACAGAAAACTATGAGCAGATATCCATCAGTAAAGAGAGTATCGGAGATGGTGCTAAATGGCTGCTGGAAAATATGGTAATCGGGGTCCTTTTTTTTCAAGGTAATATCATCGGGGTAGATTTGCCCAATTTCGTGGAGATGCAGGTAATCGATACGGAACCGGGAGTGAAAGGCGATACGGCTACGGGGGCGGTTAAAAATGCCACCCTAGAAAGCGGAGCGGTGGTGCAAGTGCCGCTATTTATAAATGCCGGTGACCGCCTGCGCATCGATATACGCACCGGTGAATATATGGAAAGGGCGTAGGATTTTTATGCAAACCCCTTCTGAGCGAGCCCAACGCATACAATGATGGGAATAGCAACCACCATGCCATTGCGAGGAGCGAAGCGGCGTGGCAATCTTACAGGCGCCGGGGTTTGTTTTTGGTTAAAAGGCAATTTTCGTGATCAGATTATTGCCCTATCAGGTATTAAACGGCATTATTACCAAAGCAATATTACGGTGTAATTCCTCCTTTTCAGGCAAATACTAAGCTACGGAGCTAAAGTTATTGAAAGGAGGAATTATTTTTGCACGATATTACAGAGCGAGTTAGTTATCTGCAGGGTTTGAGCGAAGGGCTGAACATAAGGGAAGGCAGTCCGCAAGGTAAAATAATAAGCGGTATTTTAAGTGTACTGGATGAAATCGCTGATTCCCTATTAGTTATGGAAGAGCGTCTCGACGAATTACAAGAATTTGTAGAAAGCATGGATAATGATTTGCAGGATTTAGAGGAGAAGTGGGATGAAGAGCCGGGTGTCATGGATGAAATCCGTTGCTCCCATTGTGGCGAACTAATCCATTTAAAACCCGAAATTTGGGACGACGAGGATGTAATGGAAATAATCTGTCCTTACTGTGATGAAGTGGTTTTTGTTAATGATGGTTCCTTTGATTACCAGCCTTCGTTTATCGGGGATGAGAAAGAGATAAACGAGGAGCATTCTAGCCCTAATCCCTCGCTTTAGTTCCATTTATTTATAACATTAAACAGATGGGGCACATCTAGGCTACCGGCGGGAGCAATCTACAGATTGCTCCCGCCGGTTCACTTCTTATTACTTTATCAGTTCATAGGTAAAATATTCATCCATAAGATTTTAATGGCATAAATTTCGGTACAAGCCAATATTTATTCCTAAGGAGAAAAGATTTGGGGTGTGTTGTTACTTATGGGAAGGCAAAGGTGGTGTTGCAGATGGATGGCCAGGAGCTGAAAAGGGCAGTAATACCTTATTTTGCCGGTGTGTTGAACGAGGGTTTATCGAGGCTGAAGGCGGAAAAATATCAGGATATGGAAGAAATCCGCCTGCGTTCGGGCCAACCCCTGTTGCTAAAAATCGGGGAGAATGAGTGGGGTCTAACCTTACAGGGTGAACTTACCAAACATTTACTGAAGGCTATTAAGGCCGATAAGGAAGACATTTACCGCACTATCGCCTCAATAAGCGATAATTCCTTGTACGCCTGCGAAGAAGAAATACGTCGGGGTTTTATAACTATTCCAGGGGGGCATAGAGTAGGACTAGCCGGGCAAGTGATGGTACAAGCTGCTGGAATAAAGGGCATTAAGGAGTTTTCTTCTATCTGTTTCCGGCTAGCTAAAGAAAAAAAGGGTTGTGCTCGTCCGATATTACCCCAGATCATAGCGAATGAGACGATTCTTAACACCTTAATAATATCGCCACCTCGATGTGGTAAAACTACTATTTTGCGTGATATTGCCCGCTGTATTTCAGCCGGAAACCCAGTCTGTCCGCCTCATAACATTGTGATAATAGACGAACGCTCCGAAATAGCTGGGACCCACCGGGGCCTAGCCCAACTGGATGTGGGTATACGCAGTGATGTGCTCGATGCCTGTCCCAAAGCTCGAGGTATGATGATGGCCATTCGCTCGCTCTCCCCCCAGGTGTTGATAGCCGATGAAATCGGCAGCAAGGAGGATGTCGAGGCCTTGCAGGAATGTATAAACGCTGGAGTGGCGGTGATATGCAGTATACACGCCCGCAACTTGGAGGAAGTGGCGAAGCGGCCATTATTAGATAAACTTTTGGCTCAGGGGGTCTTCCATCGGGGGGTAGTATTATCTCGGCGCAATGGACCGGGAACGGTAGAAGAGGTTATAAGGTGGGATTAGGATGTGGGGATTGAAGTTATTTGGTGCGGCTTCCCTAATTGCCGGCTGTGGTTGTTGGGGTTTAAACTCTGCCCGACATATGGACAGGAGGGTAGGACAACTGCAGGAACTTAGGCTGGCCCTGGGCTTTTTAGAAAAAGAAATAAGCTATATCTATAGCCCGCTTTCCCAGGCATTGGCAAAGACAGCCGATTTTACCCAACCTCCGGTTTCCCATCTTTTCGCTATTAGCTCTGAACTTTTGCAGGGGAGGAATGGCGTGACCGCGGCTGAGGCTTGGAATGCAGGAATTGAGGCTTTGCGTTTGCGTTCCAATTTGCAAAAAGCGGAAATGGGATTATTGGTAGGTGCTTCGACGCAATTAGGCGTATCTGATGCCGAGCAACAGAAAAAGATGTTGGTTGTGTTGCAAGAAGAGCTACTCTTGCTGGAACAGAGGGCGGCGCAACGGGCCGATGGAAGCCGCAAGATGTGGACCTATAGTGGATTCCTACTGGGGGCTATGATAGTTTTGCTGCTCATTTAGTATGAATAGGTGAGGGGTGAGGGGTGGCCGCTTCGCTCCTCGCAATGACATAATACCCGGTCATTCCCGGCCTACGGGAGAGTCACTATTCATTTTCATCATAAATGGGGATTCGAGAATATCCAAAACCTAGGCAAGTGAAACTGTCAACTGATAGTAGACGATTGATGACTGAAGACCGCTAACGACTGACACTGGAGGTTTATATGGATGTAGAAATCATTTTCCGGGTAGCCGGCATCGGTATATTAATATCGATTCTTTCCATCGTCTTAAAACAGGCCAAAAAAGAAGAACAGGCAGAAATGCTAACCTTGGCCGGTGTAGTAGTGGTTTTAATTATTATCGTACAGCTTTTAGACCAGCTTTTTACGGTGGTCAGGTCTGTCTTCAGCCTGTGAATAAAACCGCTTTGGTTTAGTTATTAGATTAAGGCCGCCCATTCAGGCGAGGAGAGATGAAGATGGAAATAGCTCAAATCATAGGACTAGCCTTGATTACTACTATATTACTGCTGATACTTAGGCAGGAGAAACCAGTAATGGCGGTGATCTTGAGTATTGTTTTTAGCATAGTAATATTTCTATTTATGATGGATAAGATGGCAGCAATAATAGGTTTGATGCAAGAGGTAACCCGTCGGGCAGCGATTAACTACTTCTTTATGGCTACCATTTTGAAAATTATCGGAGTGGCCTATCTGGGTGAATTTGCTGCCGCTATCTGCCAGGATGCAGGCGAACATGCTGTGGCCAAAAAGGTGGAGTTCGCCGCCAAAATAATAATTGTGGTTTTATCACTCCCCATTATGCTAGCCATAATGGAATCGATGATGGAGCTGATGGCATGAAAACAAAAGAAAAGGGGGGTTATATGAATAGATATCTTCTTTTTCTTTTTTTGTTACTTATAGGCCTACTTGTTTTTTCGACACCGGCTTGGGCAGGAGAAAACGAGGACAAGAACGAGCAATTAGCCCCATTGGAGAATACACTAAAAAACCTCAACCTGAGTATTTTTGACGAATTCAAAAGAAATATTGACGAAGAAATAAACACGAGTATGCAGGGAAAAACGCTAAAAGAACTGCTGGTGGATTTTAGCCAGGGGCATTTGAGTTTTAAGATTCAGGATATAATGGGGGGTATTTTACAGTTATTCTTTAGGGAAATACGGGTTAATTCCGGACTATTGGGCAAATTGCTAATTCTATCGGTTCTTACCGCACTTTTGGTAAATTTGCAAAATTCTTTTGCTTCGGGAGTTGCCCAGATTTCCTACCTTAGCTGCTACCTGGCTTTAGGTGCCATAGCTATGGGTTCTTTCCGAGTAGTATTGGGTATAGCCCATCAAAGCATAGACAATATGGTGTCTTTTATGTTGGGGATGTTGCCGCAAATGCTAGTGCTAACTGCGGGGCTAGGCAGTATAAATGCCTCAGTTATGCTTTTCCCAATTCTCATGACAACGGCTACTGCTTTTGCTAATGCTATTAAGAACCTAGTTTTTCCCTTGATTATTATGTCGGCTATATTAAGCCTCCTAAATCAGATGTCCATAAGTCTAAAGGTAGATAAATTGGCTTCCTCTTTCGGGCAATTAGCCCGGATAAGCCTGGGTTTTTGTCTTACTATATTTACCGGCTTTATAACTCTTCGGGCCCTTTACGCTTCCGTACTGGATAAGGTAGCCCTGCGCACCGGAAAATTCTTTACGGATAACGCCATCCCGGTAGTCGGCAAAATCCTATCTGATACTATCGAAGTAACCGCAGGATATGTAGTAATGCTGAAGCAAGCATTAGGCTTTCTGGGGGTTTTAATAATCTTGGGAATTATTGCTCTTCCCCTGATTAAAGTCGCCGCAATAGCCCTTATCTATAAAATTACCGCCGCAGTAGCCGAACCCATCGGTGACGCTAAAACTGCAGCGATATTGGACATAATGAGCAACCATATATTTCTGATGTTGGCAGCCTTGGCTTCAGTTGCCTTGATGTTTTTGATCATGATATCCATAGTAGCCGGAATGTCAAACGGTTTAGGCGCGTTACGCTAGGGCGGGGGGAGGAATGCTATGCAGATTTTGCAGGAGATAGTAAGGAATGTTTTAGTGATTGTTATCCTTACTAGTTTTTTGGAACTGCTGCTTCCCGAAGGGGGAGCTAGGCCCTTTGTTAGATTTGCTGTAGGAATGTTTATCGTAATAGCTGTTTTGAACCCCATTATATCTTTATTATTCTCCGAGCGGGAATTTAAGGTAGACCTATGGGACTACAGGATGGAAGCAAATGTAAGTGAAGAAATAATGGCTAAGGGGCGGCAAATCCAGCGAGATATCATATCGCAGCATAATGAAAAATCCCGGGAGAAAATACAGGGGCAGATAGAGGCGGTGGCCTCCCTGGTACCGGGGGTAGGAGAACTCAAGTCAAAAATTGAAATAGCGCAAGACGGCAAAGTCCAAGCAATAAACATTATATTACAGACGAAAAGACCCTTGCCCGAAAAGGAGCACGAAGGTATTGAGGTTTATTTGAGCAGGGATGATAGTCTGAATCGGGAAGAAAAAAAAGAAATTGAGGATAAAGTCATTAAAACTATCGGTAATTTTTATGGTCTTGATGCTTCACGAATTAAAGTTGAATTTGAAGGGGGTTAGGCTATGTTGGAAGAATGGCTGCGGAAGAAGGACGAACCGGGAGGCAATTCCTGGTTTTCGGGAAAGAAAAATAGGTACATATTGCTAATCCTAATCTGCTTGGGTTTATTAGCCTTAGTGTGGCCGGGGAGCAAAGTGGAGGAAGCTCCGCCTTTGTCAACAAACGGGGAATATCAAGGGGAAGGAACGAAAAACATCAAGGCACAGATGACTAGCGAGCTAGAGGCTATACTATCTGAAATCGCCGGTGCCGGAAAGGTGGAGGTTAGCTTAAATCTGAGTTCCGGCGGCCATAAAAGCTATGCCATTAACCGACGAGATGAAAGAAGGGAGACAGAGGATAATCAGGAACGCAATATTACAAAGCATAGCTTGGAAGAAAACAGAGTGGAGGATTTAGCGGTGTCGTCAGGAAAGCCGGTTTTAGTGGAAGAACTATCTCCTGAGGTTCTGGGAGTATTAGTAGTGGCAGACGGGGGAGGCAATGCGGAAGTTAAGGAGCGTCTGACCGGAGCTACGGCAACCTTGCTAAACATTTCGGCCCATCGGGTAAGAGTGATGCCCCGGATAGGAGGGGATTAAACGATGAAAAGGGAAGGAAGGTTTCATCCCCTATGGTTAAGAATAAGGTTTAAGGAGATTTGTTGGGGCTTAATGATACTTATCGCTTTGCTATTGGTAGCAGCCGGTATTGACCATGTAAAAGGAGATAAAGCGGCAACACTCCCTCCCAGTGACGAAAGCAAGGTTGCACTTGAATTTCCCCCATTAGCATCCAGGCAATCTAACGATTTTTTTTCTACTTATCGTTTGGATAGGGAGCGCGTCCGCGGGCAACAACTAGAGATTCTTAAATTAATTTTGGAAAACAAGGATAGCGATGATAAGGCGCGCGAAATGGCCTTAGCGCGTATGGTCAAGATAGCGGAGGAAATGGACCGGGAGATGGGGCTAGAAGGTCTAGTAAAATCAGAAGGTCTAAAAGAATGTGTAGCCTTATTGCAGGGTGATAATATCACGCTGATAATCCCTGCGGGGGTTTTGGGGCCGGAACGCTTAGAGGGGATTAGGGAAAACCTACTAAGTTTCACGGAATTACCCGCAGATAAGATGTGGCTTAAAGAAGTAGGGAAAGAGTAATTCCTTAATAAGGGTTGCATCCGGACTCCACCAATGTTATCCTCAAAAAGCGGGTAAAGATTCCTCGCTGCGCTCGGAATTTTCACGCACTTCGTGCACCACGGTAAACGAAAAGGGACAGGACATTCGCTGTATAGCTGTATAATAGTTGAGATATTATCAGCGTCCGTCAGCGCCCGAAGGGTCAGCGTAAATCTGCGTCTAAAAACCCTTTCATAGCAATGACATGGGACTACGCCCAGAACGACAATGGAAGCTATTTTCATATTAGCCCCTGTGCAGGAATCGAATTCAGCGCCCATTATTCTTCCTAACTGAAGGGTATATTTGTATACATGGGCTAAAAAGATTGAAATAATCGGGCTTTATTTTTATAATTATAAAAGTCGGAGTAGCACAACTATGCTCAGGCCGGTGGCCTGGGTATAATTTTATCCGAAACTTTATTAGATTATTAGGTTAATTAATTAAATTAAAATCCCTTAGCAGGAACTATATGTAATCACAGCGAAATAATGGACAGGGAAAGCCCGGCATATTAATATGGGAAATACCGCGAAATAGCAGCCAAACCTTGTTTGGCGGTAATTCCTTTTAAGGAGGTGTGGAATTGGGTAAAATCAAAATAACTGATACTAGTTTGCGTGACGGGCATCAAAGTTTATGGGCTACCCGCATGACTACGGAAGATATGCTGCCTATCTTGGAAGATATAGATAAGGTGGGTTATCACTCCCTCGAAGTCTGGGGAGGTGCGACTTTCGATGTATGTATTCGTTACCTTAACGAAGACCCTTGGGAGCGCCTACGCAAAATCCGCAGCGGCATAAAAATGACCAAACTGCAAATGCTCTTGCGCGGTCAGTCAATCGTAGGTTATACCCATTACCCGGATGACGTTGTCGAGAAATTTGTAGAAAGAGCGGCGGAAAATGGTATCGATATTTTTCGAGTATTCGATGCCTTAAATGACATTAGAAATCTCGAAACTTGTATAAGGGCGGCTAAGAAGAATGGTAAACATGTGCAGGCCTGCGTAGTCTATACGGTTAGCCCGGTTCATACTATGCAGCACTTTGTTGACACGGCTTTGCGTCTAAAGGATATGGGAGCAGATTCCATATGCATAAAAGATATGGCCGGTTTGTTGGCTCCCTATGCCTCATTTGAGTTAGTCAAGGCTATGAAGGAGAATGTCCAGCTCCCTTTGCAGTTGCATACCCATTATATAGGCGGTCTGGCCATTGCGGCTCTTTTAAAAGCGGCGGAAGCGGGCGTTGATATTATTGATACCGCTAGCGTACCCATGGCTTTTGGTTCCTCCCAACCTCCGGTGGAGACTATTGTTAGGGCCCTGCAGGATACCCCTTGGGATACCGGCTTGGATCTCCATGCCCTATTCAACATTGCGACCCATTTTGAACAAATACGCAAACATAAGGGCTTCGAGCGCGGAGTAACGCGTATTGCCGATATGAAGGTTTTTGAACACCAAGTACCGGGGGGTATGATTTCTAACCTATTTTCACAACTAGAAGAGCAGAAGGCTTCTCATCGTATGGATGAGGTCTTAGCGGAAATACCAAAGGTAAGGGCTGATTTGGGTTATCCTCCGCTGGTAACCCCCACCAGCCAGATAATAGGCATCCAGGCGGTGTTAAATGTATTGATGGGGGAAAGGTACAAACTCTGCCCCGGGGAGGTCAAGGACTATGTTCGGGGTTTTTACGGTAAACCGGCGGTAGTAATAAGTGATGATATACGCCAAAAGATAATCGGCGATGAAGAAGTCATAACTGTCCGCCCGGCCGATTTGTTAGAGCCGGCTTTGGAGCGAGTTAGCAAGGAATTAGGTGACCTGGCGGAAAGTGAAGAGGATTTACTGACCTATGCCTTGTTTCCTCAGGTAGCCTTGAAATACTTTGAATACCGGAAGAACTGGGGGGCGGAGGGTATTCCCCAGATTACATCAATAGACACCCTGGGGGAAGAGTTGCATGAGGAAATCCCGGTAGTAATACCACCCGAAGCTTCTCGGGTAACGAAGCTGGCTAGGGATGGGGGAGATGACGAAATGAGACTTGATGAAATAAAAGAATTGATACTTATGTTAGACCAAAGTAGCATTAGCGAATTGGAACTACAAAAAGACGCCTATAAACTGAGCTTACGTAAAGGAAATAGCGCAGCAGCCGATCGGGCAAACGCAGAACAATTAAATATGCCGTCGGCCCCCTCCGGCGGGGGAATCAAGCCGGCGGAGCGGGCTAATATTACCGAAATACTAGCCCCTATGGTGGGTACATTTTATGCGGCACCCTCCCCGGATTCTCCCCCCTATGTGCAAGCGGGGGATAAGGTAAACCCTGGCCAGACCCTATGCATCCTGGAAGCCATGAAATTGATGAATGAGATAAAAACCGAATTTGCCGGAACTATTATTGATATTATGGTGGATAATGCGGAAGCGGTTGAATACGGCCAAGTATTGTTCTTGATAGAGAAAGACTAGGGGTGATAGCTTGTTTTCACGGGTACTAATTGCCAATCGTGGAGAAATTGCCCTGCGGATAATAAGAGCCTGTAAAGAGTTAGATATAGAGACCATAGCAGTATATTCAACAGCGGATAAAGATAGCTTGCATGTTAGGCTAGCCGACGAATCTATATGTATAGGTGGAGCACCGGCCCGGCAAAGTTATCTTAATATATCCAATATAATTGCTGCTGCCCAGAACAGTGGTGCCGAAGCCATTCACCCCGGTTATGGATTTTTGGCGGAGAACCCTAATTTCGCCAATTTGTGTTCAGGTTATGATATCAAATTCATCGGCCCTCCGGCTGGAGTGATCGAATTAATGGGGGATAAGGTGCAAGCCCGGGAGCTGGTGAAGAGCGTAGGGGTCCCGGTTGTACCTGGTAGTGATGGGGCAGTACTGTCATATAGGGAAGCCCTGGCGGTGGCCCGGGATATAGGTTTTCCGGTTATGATTAAGGCATCGGCAGGGGGCGGTGGTCGCGGTATGCGGCTAGCTCATAACGAGGGCTCATTATCCAAAGCTCTTGAAATGGCCCGCATGGAGGCCCTTGCCGCTTTCGGTAGCGATGAAATATATCTGGAGAAATATATAGAAGAACCCCGCCATATTGAATTTCAAATCCTGGGGGATGAATCAGGCAATCTAATTCACTTAGGAGAAAGGGATTGTTCCTTACAAAGGCGCAACCAGAAGCTATTGGAAGAGGCCCCTTCCTCTTTATTAGACGAGGAACTGCGCCGGGAAATGGGAGAGGTCGCACTAACAGCCGCTAAGGCGGCGGGCTACTACAGTGCCGGTACTGTGGAGTTTTTAGTGGATAAGAACAGAAATTATTACTTTATCGAGATGAATACCCGGGTACAGGTAGAACATCCGGTAAGCGAAATGGTAACCGGGATTGATATAGTTAAGGAACAGTTTCGCATCGCGGCGGGCGAAAAGCTTTCCTATCAGCAAGAGGATATTAAGATAAAAGGATGGGCGCTCGAGTGTCGGATAAACGCCGAAGACCCGTCGCACGATTTTCAGCCCTCACCGGGGCAGGTAGGGCAATACATCATTCCGGGGGGACCTGGAATAAGAGTAGATTCCTCTGTATATTCCGGCTACAATATACCGCCATTTTATGATTCCATGGTAGCGAAATTAATTGCTTGGGGCAACAATCGGGATGAGGCTATAAAGCGCATGAAGCGGGCCTTGCTAGAATTTGAGGTAGAGAACATCAACACCACCATTCCCTTTCATCTCGAAGTATTGGATAATGCCTTTTTCCGCAAAGGTGAGGTATATACTAATTTTATCCAAAGGAGAATGAGCGATAAGGCTTAACGGGATAAATCGAAACTCGTGATTAAATGACCCCGGCTCTGGAGTACGGCTTTGAACTTTCCCAAATAGGCTTGATAATTACGGTAATTATTTGGTAGAATAAATAACAATGGCAAAATTACTATGGAGGTGTAGATTGTGGAAGGACAAAAACCGGAAATATTCAATGAATATGGAACTATAAGGATTGCTGATGAAGTCGTTTCAACCGTTGCCGGATTAGCTGCCACCGATGTCGAGGGGGTTGTATCACTAAGTGGTGGTTGGGGCACCGATCTGGTGGAAAAACTGGGAAGAAAGAACTATGGCAAGGGTATAAAGGTTGAGGTTGCTGACGATAAGACCAAAATAGACGTTTTTATAATAGTTGAATTCGGCTATCCCATACCGGAAGTAGCTGAGAAGGTGCAAAAAGAAGTCAAACTTGCGGTAGAGACTATGACCGGGCTCGCAGTGGCCAGTATTAATGTCCATATAGTATCGGTTTCCATCAATAAATCCCTGGATGAGCAAACAGCTTCGGAGTTCATAGTGGAATAGTAAAAATGCAACCCCCTGTGCCGCAGGGGGTTATCTGTATCGTTTTTTGTTGGAAAGAGGTGGAAGAATGGAAAAAGCCTGGCGCCCGATCTTGCTTATATACAATCTTCTGTTATTCTCCCTAGCCGGGGTAGCGGTAGCGGCTGCAATGGGTCGTAGTGAACCCCTGGCTTTAATAAACCAGGCCTTGTCCACCCCCCAGAACCGGGTAATCGTCGGTATTGTGGCTTTGGTCATTATGGCCGCTATCCTGGTAATACTTGTTTCCGGCTTGAACATCGAAAGCAAACCCGATACCGTAATAGTTGAAAGCACATTAGCCGGGCAGGTTTCCATCAGTATACCGGCGATAAAAGTAATAATTATGAAGGCAGTTAAAAAAGTCGAGGGTATAAGGGAGATAAAACCGGCAGTGAGTATGGGCAATGATGGGTTGTTGGTTTATTTACATATCGCCATTAATCCCGACTATAATGTTCCGGAAATGAGTAAGAACCTGCAACAAGCGGTAAAGGAGCAGCTAGAAGAAACGGGCGGGTTGCAAGTTTCCCAGGTAAAAGTGTTAGTGGACGATTTCAGCACTTCCAATAAAGCTGTCAATCGCTAGGGGGCAGGCAAATGGGAGAAAAATTACTATTATTGATACTAGAAGAACACCGGGGCAAAGCCTTGGGGATTTTGCTGGGCCTCATAGCCAGCATTCTTTTTATTAGCTACGGGTTTTGGCGCAGCTTATTTGTCATCATCTGCATTATTCTAGGTTTTTTTATCGGCAAGAGGATAGATGAGAATAAGAGTTTTGACAATTGGTTACGCCGTATGTTTAAAGACCGATAACTATGATAGCGAGGGCAGAACATATTTGAGCAGAAGAAAAGCGCGGGAAACCGCATTCAAGGTGGTTTACCAAGTCGATCAGGTGCAGGCGGATGCCCGGGAGGCCTTCGATTACCTCTTGCAACAGGATAAATTAGCGGAAAGGAATCAGGGCTTTTCCTGGGATTTGATAGAGGGCACTTTGGGGAAATTAGCGGAATTAGACCAAAGGATTGCCGGATATTCGCGGGAGTGGTCTTTGGAGCGTATGCCCTCCGTAGATAAAAATATAATGCGGGTGGCCGCTTTTGAGATTCTATATTTAGCAGACTCGCAAGCAATAGTGGCTATTGACGAAGCTATTGAAATAGCAAAAAAATATGGTGATGAAGGCTCCAGTAGCTTTATAAATGCCATATTGGATAAGGTACTGGGGGAAAAAGATGGGGATATTCCTGGGGATTGATAGCAGTGCCTATACCAGTTCTCTGGCCTTGGTGGATGGAGAACGAAATATCATCGCCGATGAGCGTATGGTCTTGCAGGTTGAAGCCGGGAAAAGGGGGTTAAGGCAATCAGAAGCCTTTTTCCAGCATATTAAAAACCTGCCCTTTTTATTTGAACGTTTAGACAGACACTTGCTTAATTCGGTAAAGGCAATTGGTGCCAGCGCCTGGCCGCGGCGAGTGGAAGGGAGTTACATGCCGGTTTTCACCGCAGGTTTCTCCCAGGCGAAGGTATTGAGCCGTTTTACCGGGATACCTTTGTACCCCTTTAGTCATCAGGAGGGCCATATATTAGCCGGAATAAAGGGGAACGAAGGGTTGCTAGATAAAAACGGATTTCTAGCGGTGCATTTCTCCGGAGGAACTTCCGAACTGCTCCGTATCCGGCGGTCATCTGAGGGACTTCTAGACATATCTACGGTTCTGGCAGGACTAGATCTGCATGCCGGCCAATTAGTTGACCGGATAGGGGTCGCTATGGGGATGGACTTTCCCTGTGGCCCAGAGTTAGAAGAATTAGCTCGGCAAGCCGATGGGGATAGTATTCCTTTAATGCCTTCGTCAGTTAGTGACCAAGGTTTTTCTTTTTCCGGGGCAGAGACCCGAGCTTTAAAACTTATTAGTGAGGGCGCGACCTATCCCGATATCGCCCTGTCTAGTCTGCGCTGTATAGCCAACACCTTGGAAAAAAGCATCCTGCTGGTAAATAATAAACTGGGCTTAAAAGATGTATTGTTCGTGGGAGGGGTAATGGCTAATTCCGTAATAAAGGAAAGGCTTAGGACCCGCTTGGAACACCCGGCGGTAGGTCTAAAGCTCTATTTCGCTTCTCCCGGCTTGAGCAGCGATAATGCTGTAGGGGTAGCCCTGGCGTCTTCTTTCATCTTCCGGATGAAAGAAGACGGAGATCGGAAGCCGGAAGGCGGGAGATAGCCCTTCATTTTAATAACAAGGAGAGAACTGAGAATGCAAATTATCAATGGTTCACAAATAGCCCAAGAAATAAAACAAAAATTAAAAGAAGATAATGAGCGGGAGGGAATAAGCCCTTATCTAGCCATGATTTTGGTAGGTGGACAAAAGGAAGACCTACATTATGTCGGCCTAAAAGAGAAAGCAGCTGAAGCCACCGGAGGAAGGGCTCATATGTTTCATTTGCCGGAGGAAACCAGCCTACAGGAATTAATGGCGAAAATTGCAGAATTAAACCAGGATGAACAGGTTGACGGTATCCTGCTGCAATTACCTCTTCCGGCAGCCTTGGTAGAATATACAGATGAAATCCTAGCAGGAATCCGCCCGGATAAAGATGTAGATGGATTTTCGCCGGTAAGCCGGGGCCGGTTGAGCGGTGATAAACCCGGATTTATCAGTTGTGCTGCCTTAGCCTGCTGGGAAGTTATCGAGCGCTTTTTCCCCGTACTAACGGGGAAAAAGGCAGTGCTGATCGGTGATTCCTTTGATTTAATAATACCCTTGGCTACGATGTTTATTAAAAAGGGTTGCCGATTAATTGTATCGCCGTCTTATGAACCCGGTTTAGCATTAGGCGCTGATATCCTGATAGCAGAGAAAGGCCGCGCGGGAATAGTTCGGGGTGAGGGCCTTAGTCCGGGTGTCTTGATTATTGATGCCGGTTTCTACTGGGGTGATACCGGCGTATCTGGTAATGTTGACCGGGTTGTCTTGGAAGAACAGGGATTATCCGCCCGATTGTTACCGGTACCCGGCGGCATGGGACCTATTCTGATAGCTAAACTTATGGAGAACCTGGCCCAGGCCGCCAGGCAAAAGCGGTAGTACTATGCAAAATATGCAAAAGGTTCTAAGCGTTAGTGAGCTCAATAGCTACATATCTATCTTACTAGACAGCGACCCCTTTCTTGGCCAGTTATGGTTGCGGGGGGAGATATCCGGTTTCAGATTATACCAGCAATCGGGGCATATGTACTTCACCCTCAAGGATGAAGAAAGCATCATCAGTGCGGTGATGTTTAAAAGCCGGGCCAGAGGATTAAAGTTTAAGCCAGAGGATGGAATGGAAGTACTAGTACGGGCTTCGCTTTCCGTATTTGCCCGCCAGGGGAAATATCAACTTTATGTAGAGGAGATGCAACCGTACGGCCTTGGTGAGATATTCCTGTTTTTAGAGAAACTAAAAGAAAAACTAACAGTCAAGGGCTACTTTGCCCAGGAAAGGAAAAGACCCCTACCGGCATTTGCCCAAAGAGTGGGCATCGTAACCTCACAGGATGGAGCTGCTTTGCGGGATATTATCCGCATTTTGCATCAAAGGCACCCCGGGGTAGAAATAGTTTTAGTCCACAGTTCAGTTCAGGGCGGAGAGGCTCCGGGGGAACTAGTTGCAGGATTACGCCTGTTGAATAGTTATGGCGAATTAGACTTAATCATTATCGGCCGAGGGGGAGGGTCCTATGAGGATCTCATGGCCTTTAACAGCGAACGGGTAGTCGAGGCTATTTATGCATCAGATATTCCGGTAATCTCCGCGGTCGGGCATGAGGTAGATTTTACCCTGGCCGATCTAGTAGCCGATCTGCGGGCAGCCACCCCGAGCCAAGCGGCTAGTTTGGCAGTGCCTGATATATATGAATTGTCCTGTCAGTTGGATAGTTTAAAACGGCGCTTATTGCGGGCTATGCAGCGTAAATTACTATATTATACGGAAATTATTGATCGCCTGATGATGAAAAGGATATGGAGGCAACCTCACCTCCTGCTTTATGCGCAAGAGGAACTGCTAAATCAACTTACAATAAGATTGAGTCGGGCCATGATAGAATTATCCCGTGATAGGGAAAGGCGACTATCCGTGGCCATAGCTACCTTGGACAACCTCAGTCCCTTGAGAATTATGGAAAGGGGCTATGTAGTCTTACAAAAAGATGGTCGCATTATTAGGGATGCCCGGCAGATACAAATAGGCGATCACTTAGAGGTGGTTATGCGGGATGCCGACCTGGTGCTAAAGGTCATCAAGAAGGAGAGGGGAAAAAGATGGAGAAACCCAGTTTTGAACTAGCTCTGAAAAAACTAGAAGAGAGCGTGGAAAGGCTAGAATCCGGCGAATTGGAACTAGAAGAATCTATAAAAGTATTTGAGCAAGGGATAGAATTATCTCTTTTTTGCCGCCGGGAACTAAGCCAGGCGGAAGGCAAAATACAGAGACTAGTAAAAAACCTGGATGGGGAACTCGAACTACAAGATTTCGAAGTGTGAGGTAATGAACGGTGAAATTTGATTTTGAGGCATTTCAACTAGAGATTAAAAAACGTAAGGATTTTATCGACAAATCCTTAAAAGATTATCTGCCGGCACCGGATAGTGACCCCCCTTTGATTCACCAGGCAATGCATTATGCCATTTTCAATGGCGGCAAAAGACTGCGTCCCATAATGGTCTTGGAAGGGGCGAAGATAGCCGGGGGTGAAGTCAAGAAGGCAATTTGCGTGGCTTGTGCTTTGGAAATGATTCATTCCTATTCACTGGTTCATGATGATCTGCCCTGTATGGATGACGATGACCTTCGCCGCGGACAGCCTACTTGTCATCGGGTCTTTGGCGAAGCTAACGCGGTTTTAGCTGGTGATGCCCTGCTTACTGCCGCTTTCGAATTATTAAGCGCAGAAAAGGGTAACTTAGGCATAGAACCCGCCGTTATGCTTCGGGTTATAGCTATAATTGCCCAGGCTGCGGGTAGTAAAGGAATGATTGGGGGGCAAATCCTAGATCTCCAAGCAGAGGGAAAAACGATTGATTATGAGGGTTTGCGGAATTTACACTGTTTGAAAACCGGGCAATTATTCCGGGCGGCCCTTATATCTGGTGCGCTCGTAGGTGGAATGGAAGAAAAAGGCCTATCAGCGTTGAATGACTATGCTGATAACTTCGGTCTGGCCTTTCAGATCAGTGACGATATTCTTGACGTAGAGGGGGATGCGGAGCTCATCGGCAAAAGTACAGGCAGTGATGCCCGCAAGGGAAAAAACACCTACCCCAGCCTTCTAGGCCTGACTGAGTCACGGCAAGTATTGGAAGGAAGTGTTGACCGCTGTATCAGGAGTCTAAAGATATTTGGCTCCGAGGCAGAATTCCTCCGTTGTCTGGCTTGCTATACCCTTTATCGGAAAAGCTGATAATCCCAAAATCTTACTACGCTTATTAGTTTGCCCCCCCTTCTTGGTTTTTGTGTTATTATAGAAACATAAGCAAATTATACTAATCGGAGGAGGTATTTAGTATGGCTCTATTAAACGATGAGGTAAAAAAGGTTCTGAGAAGTGCTGGAATATGGGTGTTAGCGACTGCTGACCCCGATGGAGTCCCTAATGCTGTCCCGATCAATTTTGTGGATATTCTTAGCGATAGCCAAATAATGCTGGTCAATGTAGCCATGAACAAAACCATAGCGAATATCAACAATAACCCTAAGGTGGCGGTTAGTGTGTGGCATGAGCACGACGGTTATCAAATCAAAGGCACAGCTTCAATCGAGACATCGGGGACAAATTTTGATGCGGGTTTTGCCCAAGTTAAAAAAGAAATGGATTTCTTAGACCCCAAAGGGGTGGTGATAGTAGACATTACAGATATATTTATTACTACTCCCGGGCCTGATAACGGGAAAAAGCTATAGTAATTCATCAGGCAAATAAGTTTTTAAATACGGCAAACAGAGGGCTATATGGATAGCCCTCTGTTTTTTCGGATGAAAAGCAACTATAATTATCGAAGGCAAAACGGAACCGGCGGTCCATTCCCAATAGATATATTATCCTGGGCTTGCAGGGGCAAAGATTGTCGTTGACGGGCTTAGCTAATCCGAGGAAACGGCTATTGCATCGCCTTCAGAAGTGACCCGCCCTAAGGCACGATACATCCAACCTTTACGGCGATATACGATGATAAAAGCCAGTGAGCGCAACAGCCAATCGAACACAAACACCACCCATATCCAGGCTATAGAGAACCCTAGAACCCTAATTAACAAGTACATTGCGGGTATGCGGAAAACCCAGATAGCCAAAGTAGTGATATACAACGGCGTACGGGTATCACCGGCTCCTTTTAAAATGCCGGCTAGGGTCATGCCAATGGCAATGGTCAATTGCTCGAACGCGGCGATGCGGACCAGATTACCGGCCAAAGCTATTAGCTCCGGGTCATTAGTAAATATCCGGGCAATTGTTTGGGGGAAACAGAAAAACACTATCCCTAATAACCCCATCAAGAGGATGGCTAATTCCAATGAACCTCGCGCCATCTTTTGTGCTGTCAGGGGATCCCGTGCACCTATCGCCTGCCCCACTAGCGCAGTGGCGGCGATGGCTACCCCAAAGCCAGGCATAAAGGAGAGCGATTCTACCGCCAGGGCTATTTCATGTGAAGCATAAGCTACTGTACCCAAATAGACGATTAAGAGGATGGAAATTAGACCGGATATAGTCAAAAAAAACTGCTCTCCCATACTGGGAAGACCCAGGCGAAAAATGTTTTTGCATATAGGCCGACTTAATCGTTGAGAAAAGCGAAACTTCACCGTTAAACCGCCGCGCCCACCAAAGAAGTACCAACAAGCCATCACTAACCCCACCACATGGGCCAGGGAAGAAGCCAGGGCTGAACCAGCCACGCCCAACGCTGGTATAGGCCCCATCCCGTAAACTAGAATGTAATTGGCTGCGCAGTTTATCACATTAACGACAAAAGCTATGAGCATAGGGATATCGGTGCGTCCTAAACCCCGGTAAACCGAGTTTATAATATATAGGGTTAAGGCCGCCGGCATTATACAAAAGATAATATGGAGATAATGCAAGGCCAGGCGCCTAACCTCGGTTTCAACAGCAAAAAGCCCCAAAAAAGGCTTCGCCAGCCATAATCCGATGCCGGTAGCCGCTACTCCAACCAATACCGCCAAGATAAAACTCTGTCCTGCTATCCTGCTAACTTCTAGATTTTTGCCCGCCCCCTTAGCCTGGGCAACCAGTATGGCGGCCCCGATTCCTAATGACTCCAGCAGAAATACTAAACCGAAAAATATCTGCGCCCCAGAGCAACTGCAGCTAGCGGCACCGCCCCCAACCGCCCCACGATAGCGATATCCACCACACCTATAAGCATATAAAGGACCATTTCCGTCATAGCCGGTAAGGCTGTTTTAAAAATTCGTTTCCTAATAAGGGGCTCCTTTAAAATAAGCAAAGATGGTTTTTGCATTTGGGTTTTCCTTCTCTTATTATTCCATAACATGATAAAGGGGATGATCAGGGACTGGGGTCTTGTGTTTTCCCAATAACTAAGTATAGCCTCCCATGGAAGGACTGTAAACTGCGGGAGTGACTGGTACAAAAGGCTACAGCTAAATGGTATGAAATAATAGTGTGCCTCCTAATACTATGTAGAAGGGGGCATAGCGCTGTTCAGAGGCAGGACACCGGGGAAAGCCGAATTAGAAAGGGCCTAGCTGTAGATACTAGGGAAAAATGATAAAAGGGGTATTGCTATGACTATTACAGATAACGAGACCCGCAAGCCTAATCGCTTGCTAAAGGAAAAATCACCTTATCTGCTGCAGCATGCTTATAACCCAGTCGATTGGTATCCTTGGTCGGAGGAAGCATTTGAAGTTGCCCGAAGGGAAGACAAACCGATTTTTTTAAGCATTGGCTATTCTACCTGCCACTAATGGCAAGTAAACAAATTGTGGGGCAGGGTTTATTCCTTGCTTAAGGAAAATATTAAGTGTATCCTTCGGCTTGCCGAAGGATTTTTGTTTTTGGAAGGATTTTGCTCTATCCATGCAGAAACGTTTTTATTAATAAGGTGAAAGGATGCGGAAAGTATGTCGGATTTAAAACATCCATTACTTGAGGTATTTGGGTTTCCAGTAGATAATTTTTCCAAGAAAGCAGTTAAGTATAGGGAAAATCGTCTTTGCCCTTATAATAATAAGGTTCCAAATTGCACTAAAGACAAGGCAAATAACCCGTTAGGAGTTTGTTCCATAAAAGAGGGTATTAATACCGCTATTATTTGCCCTATTAGATTTCGTCAAGAATGGATGGTTACTATTGATGCTGCCTCGTTTTTATTTCCATTAGGGACAAAGTGGACTACACTAACTGAAGTACGACTAAACGATAAAAACGGCCATACAGCAGGCAATATAGATATTGTTTTAGTTGCGTATGATAATTATGGGAAAATTACCGATTTTGGCGCATTAGAGATTCAATCAGTGTATATCTCAGGGAATATCCGTCGCCCGTTTGAGGCTTATATTCAAAAACCAGAACAGATGTATAATATGGATTGGGCAGGTAAACCCTATTATCCCCGGCCTGACTATCTTTCTTCATCCCGGAAAAGACTTGTACCGCAACTAATCTATAAAGGTAAGATTCTCAACGCTTGGAGTAAAAAGATAGCAGTAGCTTTGCATTCAGGCTTTTTTTCAACTCTTCCTCAGCTATCCAGGGTTTCTGCTGATAAAGCTGAAATAGCATGGCTAATTTATGACATAGAACTTGAACAGGAAACAAATCGATATAATCTTGTGCATTCAGATACTATTTATACATTATTTCAGAATTCATTAGATCGCATAATAACACCTGAACCGGGACTAATAGATGATTTTATTGAAGTTTTACAAGGTAAATTGGATAAAAAACTAGAGACAATGGAAATCAATGATGATGATACGAATAAGACTATTGATATGCTGCTTTAAGGAGGACTCATAAGTGCTTAAACAAGCATCTTTGTTTGTAGATGAACCTACAATTAACCCTAACCAAATAATAAATGTAGCTCAAGTAACCCAACTTAGTCCATTTAGATATCCCGGCGGTAAAACCTGGTTAATTCCTTACATAAAGACCTGGTTATCTAATCTTAGATATAAGCCAGAATACTTTATCGAACCTTTTGCAGGGGGCGGTATTGTTAGCCTTAGTGTGGCCTATGAAGGGTTAGCTGATAAAGTTATTATGTCAGAGATTGATGAAGATGTTGCTGCCGTCTGGCATACTATTTTTGCTGGTGATGTACAATGGTTAATAGAGCAAATAATCAACTTTAAGCTAACGGCTGAAAACATACAGGCTATTTTATTGGAGCCTGCCAAATCCAATGAAGAAAAGGCTTTTCAAACTATATTACGCAACCGGATAAATCACGGAGGAATACTGGCACCGGGTGCAGGGAAAGTTAAAAACGGGGAAAATGGCAAAGGGCTTACTTCTCGTTGGTATCCCCAAACTTTAAAAAAAAGGTTACAAACAATTTCAAAACTTAATAACATAATAACCTTCATTCAGGCAGATGGCTTTGACGTTTCTAATAATTATATAAATAACCCCGATGCTGTATTCTTTTTCGACCCGCCTTATACTGCTGGTGGAAAATCAGCAGGCCGTAGATTGTATACACATTCTGTTATAGACCATCCCGAATTATTTAAACTAGCAAGCAAAACCCCAGGAGATTTTCTTATGACTTATGAGATTTCTGATGAAGTAAGGGAGTTGGCAAAAGACCATCATTTTGAATTGAAACCAATACCTATGCAAAATAGACGCAATGCAGTAATGAAGGAATTAATAATAAGTAGAAGCCTGGAGTGGTTAGTTCCACAGCACTAACCCAAGATATAAAACCCTGCAAAATACATGTCCTAGAACATAAGCAAGTGTCTTGGATTCCCCATCTTGGGGAATCCAAATGTTTTTAAAGGGATAATTTTGATTTTTATGGTAATATTGAAAAAAGGGTAAATACGATACTGAGATTGCTGAAATGACAAGCAGGTTAAGGGCTTTGAGTGCAGAAGTTGATAGTATTAACCTGGTAACCAGCGAAGAACTAAACGAACGAGCCCAGAAATTTCTACAGGGTCTACAGCCACGATCAATCAGGAGAGAAACGCTTTATTTAGTTCGATAATTGACAAGGTATGATAGAGACAGTATAACCGGGGAAAGCCGAATTAGAAAGGGCCTAGCTGTAGATACTAGGGAAAAATGATAAAAGGGGTATTGCTATGACTATTACAGATAACGAGACCCGCAAGCCTAATCGCTTGCTAAAGGAAAAATCACCTTATCTGCTGCAGCATGCTTATAACCCAGTCGATTGGTATCCTTGGTCGGAGGAAGCATTTGAAGTTGCCCGAAGGGAAGACAAACCGATTTTTTTAAGCATTGGCTATTCTACCTGCCACTGGTGTCATGTTATGGGTGAGGAATCCTTCGCGGACCAGGATGTAGCTAATTTATTGAATCAGAATTATATTTCTATCAAGGTTGATCGAGAGGAACGGCCTGACATCGATCATATCTATATGTCGGCTTGCCAAGCCTTGACCGGGAGTGGGGGATGGCCCCTAACTATAATTATGGGTGCGGATAAGAAACCTTTTTATGCCGCCACTTATTTACCCCGTAGCAGTCGGGGAAATCTTTGGGGTATGCTGGAATTACTCCCGCATGTGGCGGGACTCTGGGAAACGGAACGGGAACATTTAACACAAGCCGGAGAAAGTATTAGTCAGCATATAATTGAGGGGGGCATTAAACAAACGGGGATGCCGATAGACGAGGAGCTTTTACAGCGGACCTTTGAAGATTATTTGCATTTATATGATAGGAAATGGGGTGGTTTTGGCTCCGCTCCGAAGTTCCCTGTACCGCACAATCTTCTATTCCTTTTACGCTACTACCATTTCAAAAAAGAGGGGCTAGCTCTGGAAATGGTGGAGAAAACCCTACAAAGTATGTATCAGGGGGGGATTTACGATCATATCGGATTTGGTTTTTCTCGTTACTCTACCGATAATGAATGGTTGGTGCCCCATTTCGAAAAGATGTTGTATGATAATGCGCTTTTAGCCCTGGCATATCTGGAATGCTACCAGCTTACTAACGAGGATTTCTACGCAGGGGTGGCCCAGGATATTTTCAGTTATATTTTGCGGGATATGAGCGGAACGGATGGGGGTTTTTATTCTGCGGAAGATGCTGACTCTGAAGGTGAAGAAGGAAAATACTATTTATGGGATATGGAAGAAATAAAGCAGGTGTTGGGTGAGGATGCCCTGTCTTGGATTAATGCTTATGGTATCAGCCCCGGGGGTAATTTCCAAGGTAAAAACATCCCTAATCTAATTAACAGATCTAATTTCGCGGATTCCCGCCGGGACTATGCTGCTGAAAGGCGAAAACTGTTTGAATACCGGGAAAAAAGGATAAAGCCTTTTAAGGACGATAAGGTATTGACCGGTTGGAATGGATTAATGATAGCCGCCCTAGCCAAGGGGGCGCGCATCCTGGGGGATGAGAGCTATCTGCGAGCGGCTTGCCGAGCGGCAGATTTTATCCGGAAGAATTTACGCCGGGCGGATGGCCGACTTCTGGCCCGCTATCGGGAGGGTGAAGCCGGATACCCGGCCTATGCCGCTGATTATGCTTATTATATTTGGGGTTTGCTAGAACTCTATCAGGCGAGTTTTGACGGGCAATATTTAGTTTTCGCCATGGAATTAAGCGCAGATCTTATTAAATATTTTTGGGATGAGGAAGGGGGAGGCTTTTTCTTTTATGGCATTGATGCAGAGCAATTGCTGACCCGTCCTAAAGATGGATATGATGGAGCGACACCATCATATAACGCGGTAGCTGCGTATAGTTTCATGCTTCTGGCCCGTTTGACTGCCGATTTAAGTTGGCAGGAAAAAGCGCAAAGGGCTATGGATTTCTTTGCTGCACAAATACGCCAACATCCCACTGCCCATGCTTTTTGGCTACTTGCTGCTATTCAGCAAATATTCCCGGGAAGTGAGGTGGTAGTGGCGGCCGAAGCAAAAAATCCCGAAGCCCTGAAAATGCTAGAATTGCTGAACTCTTCTTATGATCCCCATAGATTAATAATGTTGAACGAGGAAAAAAACAATGAACTATTAGGAGTACCCTTCCTGCAAAATATGCTTAGCTTAGATGGTAAACCGACCGCCTATATATGTGAGAATTTTGCTTGCCGAGAGCCATTGATCGGAGTAGATATGCTAATGGAATCGGGTTATATTTCCAGGTAAACAGGAAGGTTAAGGGTTATAAAGATTCCCCATAAAGCCTGGAATACCTACGCGCACCACGGAAGCGAATAAAAATCCTGCCCTTGTCATTGCGAGGAGTGAAGCGACGTGTCAATCCCAAATTACTATTCATAGCATTACATGGAATGAATAAGAATAGGAAGGTTACAAAAACCTCGCTATATCCTGCGATTTAGCGAGGTTTAGAATTAAGGAGACGTGTTTTGCAAAGATTCTTAGAAGCCGGTATGCAGATATTTAGGCAATATTATCGGTTTGTCCGGTTTAATTTGATATACTTCCGGAATAACCGGTCCTTTATCGGTAATTGTTTTGCCCGCTGTATATGCGCTGTTCGGTAAAACCCGGCGCACTTCTATTAGACTTGAACCATACCAGTAGGAAAAATCATCGATGATTCCAATAGCAGTGGGATTGCCTGAGCAGGTATTAATTATACAGGGCTTGCCGTTGATTACCCCCATATAAAGGGCTACATGGCCTATACGGGTTTTGGCCGGCGCATCGGAGTTCCAGTAAGTGAATATATCACCGGGTTTTAGCTTATCTATGCCTACCAGCTTGTATTTTGAAGATCCCGATACCTTAGTTGCATAAACACCCGCGACTCTTGCTCCGACCGATCCATAGTTTTTCGCTGCTGAAGTAACGGTATACCCAAAATCCTTGTACACCAAAGAAACGAAATTAGAGCAGTCTATGTAACCGGTGGCAGGGTATTTGGTGTGTCCATATTTCATATATCCGTTTTCCATATACCAGATAGCTCGTCCGACCAGGGTCTGGGCTAGGCTGCCATCAAAGTTGGCTCGGAAAGAGTCAACTATAGGTTTTTCGTGGCCATTATAATGCTTGATGCTAGCCGCGGTGGGCAGTTTGGCGGACTTCGAGACCTTTGGTGAGGATACAACGCCTGATAATGCCTTATTCAAAGCCGTCTTGGTTATGGGCCCAAAGATACCGTCCATTTTCAGTCCCTGCGCTTCCTGGAAACTGACCACAGCATCGAATGTTTTGCTGCCGAAGGAACCGTCGATGCTATTGTTGTAGAAGCCTAGACCGGCGAGGTCTTTTTGCAGCTGGCTGACCTCTGCCCCCTGGCTGCCTAGAGTCAAGCCCTGAACTGCGCTAGCTTGTGCCAAAGCATCTTTTAAAGCAGCCTCGGTCTTGGGCCCAAAGATACCGTCCATTTTCAGTCCCTGCGCTTCCTGGAAACTGACCAC
>CAYRCG010000003.1:29436-38112 GCA_964422685.1 uncultured Syntrophomonas sp.
AACCGTCGATGCTATTGTTGTAGAAGCCTAGACCGGCGAGGTCTTTTTGCAGCTGACTGACCTCTGCCCCCTGGCTGCCTAGGGTTAAATCTTCTGCGGCTTGAGCGGCCAAAGGCATTAAAGTGATAATAAATAAAGCCAACCCTAACCATAAAAACAAATTCCTACATCGTAATACTGGCATGAAGTGCCTCCTTTCGAATAAATGGGAAACTGGGGTACAATAATTCCATTTTAGACAACCTTCGACCAAGAATACTATACATTTCCAAATACGCCTCCTTATGCTAACGATTCGGCACAAAATTGGCACTACCTTCTGGTAAATATGGGCAATTGATACGCATTAAGTTATAAAAAGGGCATTATGGTCGAAATATCCTGCCTGTGGGACACGGGAGAGAGGAAGATGGTAAATGATGGCACGGGACTTGGGGGTTTTAAGTAGATATAGATTTGACCGAAATGGGAACAGAAAAAACCGGGGAAGGCACGATAATAAACCTTCCCCGGTGCTGCCGAACGATATTTTTAATCAATAATTGTTACCATCTCCTCCAAGGGCTTCCTTTTAGCCGGGGTGGCGGGTTCAACCGGATACCCCAGCACAATGAGGCTGACTACATCTAGTTCGGGGGGTATGTTTAATATCTGTTTTACCCGGTCGGTTTCGTATAAAGTAAACCATAAAGAGCCTAGTCCCCGGGCATGGGCGGCCAGATGTATATTCTGTACCGCGGCGCAGCAGGAAAATGCATAGCCGGTTCCACGGCCGGGCAGGAATTGATCGGCCCCTGTCCTTGAAGGATCCCCGGCTACTACTATAATTATCGGGGCTTCAGTCATGAATTCCAGACTGAATTTGCTGACCCATTTCCAGTTGCTAGCCTGAAAAATCTTTTGTAGGGTTTCGTAGCAGGCGGCTTTAAGTCGATCTTTTCTTTCAGGGCTTCTGACTACATAGAATCTCCAGGGTTGCAGATTCATTACGGAGGGGGCCCAGCGGCCTGCTTCTAATATTGCTTGAAGCTTCTCTTCCTCTACGGGGCGATTTAGATAGTTACGGCAGGAGCGTCTTTCACGGATTGCTGTAAAAATATCCATACCAATTCCTCCTTATAAAAGTGATGGAAAAAAGAAATAGAGTGGCATAAAACGGAAAGAATAGCTGTGCAATAGAATAATTGGTCAGTTTGGAAACAATTAATAGCCTGTATTTTATGCTAGCGTAAAAAGTTGCTATTATGCAAGCTAATATCCGCCTTGCAAGCCCATTTTTGTGCCTAGAAGTATTGTCCCCTTGAATCACTTTTGCTAGCAAATCGTCGTTAATTTTGATATAATATGTAGCTGAAAGAAAACTGGCAAAAGGTTGCAGTATTCTAGTCAACCCATACAATTTCGAAGACGGGCCTAAAAATCCGTTAAGGGCACATCGATGAAGCTTCTGGTGCCGGCTTGTGACGCCCAGTCAGGGGTCGGTGCTGGGAGTTAAGGGTGCAGGGGCAATCCGCAACGGCATGCGGGCATGACCCCTGTATTCGTGGAGGCTCTTTGCGTATTGCCGCGCGAAGGGAAAACCTGCATTCCGGGAGAGCTGGGTGCAGTGTAGCCTGCCTTGCGTGGTGTCGGCGAATGAACCTAGTGGGCAAGGGTGTCCCGGCCAGGATAACTTTGCCTGTTCTGAAACCGGTGCTGCAAAAGAGGCTAGAATTGATGTGGGTTGTCGGGGAAAACCCCTAGACTGTGTGTTAAAAACGCGGTCTGTCGGGGATTAAAGTGTGTACTTAGTGGTAATCCAGCCCCATGAGTGGTGACGCTATGGAGCAGGCATAAAGGGAAACCGCCCTTATGGCAACATTCGGGTGACCTGCTGGGAAAACCTGCTGGACCTATGTCGCAGCGTTTACTCGACAGACGGCCTTTTGCCAGAACTTTTCCTGGAGGATGCAGCGTATTGATGGGCTATATAAAAAAGGATAATTTGATATCCGGTCTATTTGTAGCCTTTTTTACATTTTTTATTGCTCTTTTGGTAAGTTTAGGTTCAGAAGCCTTGGTTAGGGCGGTTGATAATGTAATCGCCGCCCTTATGCTTTTATTGACGGTAATATTCTTGGGGATATTTTTTGATATAATAGGGACAGCCGTAACTGCCGCCCACGTGCCGCCCTTTAATGCCCGGGCGGCAAAAAAAATACCCGGGGCCAAACAAGCGGTAAGGCTGGTAGGAAATGCCCATTTGGTGGCCAATTTTTGTAATGATGTTGTAGGGGATATCGCCGGAACCCTAAGCGGCGCCATAGGTGCGGGAATTATTATTAGCCTGGCCGATGAACTGGTGCTTTTAGATATAGTTTTAGCCGGGGCTTTGATGACTAGCTTTATTGCGGCCTTGACTGTAGGTGGCAAGGCGGTGGGTAAAAGCCTGGCAGTAAACCGGGCCAATAGCATTATCTTTAAAGTGGCAGTAATCTTGGCCTGGTGGGAGAATATTAGTGGTATGGTACTGTTTAGGAATAGAAGGTGAAGTTTATGGAGGATATTTTAAATACGATTAATTCACCTCGTGATCTCAAAGAATTAAGCCTGCCTGAGATGACGCAACTAGCTGGTGAGATTAGACAATTTCTAGTTAAAACTGTGGCCGAACGCGGCGGTCACCTGGCTTCGAACCTAGGCGTAGTAGAACTAAGCCTAGCCTTGCATGCGGTTTTTGATAGTCCCAGGGATAAGATAATTTGGGATGTGGGCCACCAGGCCTATGTCCATAAGTTGCTTACCGGACGTCGTCGTCAAATGGGCAATTTGCGCCAATATGGGGGGATAAGTGGTTTCCCCAAAAGGGAAGAATCTGAACACGATGCTTTTAACACCGGCCATAGCAGTACATCCATCTCTGCTGCTTTGGGGGTGGCTCTAGCCCGTGATCTCCAAGGGGAAGACCATTCGGTTGTGGCGGTAATAGGTGATGGGGCCCTTACTGCGGGAATGGCCTTTGAGGCCCTAAACCACGCAGGCCAGGAGGATTCTGACCTAATTGTGATATTGAATGATAATGAAATGTCTATTTCCAAAAATGTCGGCGCTATGTCGGCTTATCTTAACCGTCTGCGTAGTGACCCTTCTTATTCCCGAACCAAGGAAGAAATAGAAAGTGTTTTAAAACGTATTCCGGGAATAGGTCCTAATCTAGCCCGGGCGGCAGGAAAGTTCAAAGATACGGTAAAATACCTGATGGTTCCGGGGATAATATTTGAAGAATTGGGATTTACCTACATAGGGCCGGTAAATGGCCATGATCTGGCAGAATTAAAAGCGGTCTTGAATAATATAAAAAAGATGAAGGGTCCAATACTCTTGCACACTATAACGCAAAAAGGCAAAGGATATGCCCCAGCTTTTCAAAAACCGGATATATTTCATGGTGTAGGGCCTTTTGATGTAGATACCGGAACTCCCCTGAAAAAAAGTCTAAAAACATACACGGAAATATTTGGCGAATATATGCTCAAACGGGGCAGTTGGGATAACAAACTGGTAGCTATAACTGCTGCTATGACGAGTGGTACAGGCTTATCCGGATTTTCCCAGCAATTCCCCGGACGTTTTTTTGATGTAGGTATTTGTGAACAACATGCAGTAACCCTTGCCGCCGGCATGGCTTCCGCAGGTTTAAGGCCGGTGGTGGCGGTGTATTCCACCTTTCTGCAAAGGGCTTACGATCAGATTATTCACGATGTAGCCCTACAAAAGCTGCCGGTGATATTTGCCTTAGACCGGGCCGGTTTAGTCGGGGAAGATGGGCCTACCCACCATGGCGCCTTTGATTTATCTTACCTCCGTCTCATACCCAACCTAATCATTATGGCGCCGGCTGATGAGAATGAGCTGATGGACATGCTTCATAGTGCTTTCTCCATGCCGGGACCGGTGGCTATAAGGTACCCTCGGGGTGTAGGGGAGGGAGTTAAGATCAAACCTGACCGACAGTTGCTGGAACCGGGACAATCCCGGCTAATTAAGGAAGGCCAGGATCTAGCTATTGTCGCCATTGGCAGGGGTGTTTCTATAGCGCGGGATCTGGCCGATATCCTGGCTAGCAAGGGGATTAACCCGTTATTAATCGATGCACGATTCGCAAAACCCATAGATCGTCAGGCTATAATCGGGGCGGCGCATAGATGCCGCCGTCTGCTAACTATAGAAGATAATTCTTTGGCCGGTGGTTTCGGTAGCGCTATAGGAGAAATATTAGTAGAGGAAAGAAGCGATGCTGAGCTGTTGCCCGTAGCTTTACCGGATGAGTTCGTTGAACATGGCAAGGTGGACCTCCTTTTTGAACAGCATAACATGGATCCCGATTCTATTTTGGAACGCATCCTAAGAAAGTGGCCGGAATTTAGCCCCGGCGTTAGGTGGGAGTTGCTGAAATTTGGCCAAAGTTAGACTCGATAGCCTGCTGCATCATAAATCCTTAGCTTCGAGCCGGGAGAAGGCCCGGGCTATGATTATAGCCGGTGAGGTTCGGGTTAATGGTAAAATGATAGATAAGCCCGGGACTTCTGTAGATGAAGAAGCCGAGATTGAACTTATAAGCAGCCTGTCGCGCTATGTCAGCCGGGGTGGTTTTAAGCTAGAAAAGGCTATAAAGGACTTTAACCTGGATTTTTCCCGGCGGGTAGTCCTAGATATAGGGGCGTCAACCGGTGGATATACTGATTGTGCTTTGCAACACGGTGCCAGAAAAGTTTATGCTCTCGATGTGGGCTATGGGCAGTTAGACTGGAAACTGCGTAATGACCCCCGAGTAGAAAATCTGGAACGGATAAACATCCGCTACTTTTCCCCGGAAGAATTAGGGGAAACTGTAGATATTATTACTATGGATGTTTCTTTCATTTCTACCACCCTGCTGTTCCCGGTAATTAAGGATTTGCTCCGGGAGGATGGGGTGATTGTTTCCTTAGTCAAGCCCCAGTTCGAGGCAGGTCGGGACAAGGTGGGCAAAGGGGGGGTAGTGCGCGATCCCTTTGTTCACCGAGAAGTATTATTGAATTGCATTAATTCTGCCGGGCGGGAAGGGTTGTACTGTACAGCGCTCAGCTTTTCCCCCATAAAAGGTCCCAAGGGAAACATAGAGTACTTTATCCGGCTGGAAAGGAAGGATGAACCGGGTTTTGAAATAGGTGAGCAGGTTGAAAAAACAGTAGAGCAGGCATGGCAAAATTTAGGGGGAAATAAGTGAAGGTTATTCTGGTAAATAATCGTTTTAAGGAAAATACGGAAAAGAAGGCCCGGGAAATAGCTGGGCAACTTCGGGCTCTCGATATTGAGGTGATTATCGATAATGGTCTAGAGGAACCTTATGCCGGGGTGGCAGACTTTATCATGGTTCTAGGTGGTGATGGAACTATGCTAAGGGCTGCACGCCGTTATGGCCAAAGGGCTATTCCGGTCTTAGGCGTGAATATGGGCACGGTCGGTTTCTTAAGCAACATTGAAATCAGTGAATTACCGGGGTATCTACCTTTTATTTTGCGGGGGGAATACAGCCTGGAAGCTAGGATGATGTTAGAAATAGCGGTTTTCCATCAGGAAACACCTATTGCACAGGTATTTTGCCTAAATGAATTGCTTCTGCGCTCCGCTAGCCCCCGGATACTTAGCTTTACTTTGGAGATATCTGGACAGGAATTAGAGCCTTATAGGGGGGATGGTTTAATTATATCCTCAACAACAGGTTCCACAGCTTATTCGCTATCTGCCGGGGGACCGGTGGCTGACCCGCAATTAGAAGCTTTCATTATCACGCCGGTAGCATCCCATATTATTAGCAAACGGCCATTGGTGGTATCCCCTGATCTGGAATTAGCTCTTTATCTTCTTGAAGAGCGGCAAGCAATCATGGTCATAGACGGACAGATAAAGATGGATTTTGGCCCCGAAAACCGGGTTCTGATAAAAAGGGCTCCCCAAACCTTACCTATGGTTAAACTGAAAGATAAACCTTTCTTCGCTTCTATTGACCGTAGTTTGCAGCGCTAGCGGGGTTTTCTTCACCCGCCTATTTACACGCGTCCGGGGTAATTGGGTTATGGATGGTTTGTGGGGAATAGTAAAGGAGACGAAAATGAAACTGCGCCGGCAGCTTCGCATAATTGATATTATCAACCAAAAGGAGATAGCCACCCAGGAAGAATTATGCGAAATTCTTAACGGTTTGGGTTTTGATATTACCCAGGCTACGGTCTCGCGGGATATCAAAGAATTGAAGCTAATCAAAGTACCGGATAAGGATGGTTACCATTATGCTATGCCGGAAGCGCCGGGCTTAAAGGGTTCTTATGAACGGATGAAGAGGGTCATCGAGGATTCGGTCCTGGGGATTGATTATAGTGAAAATCTGATCGTTATTAAGACCTTGCCGGGTTCTGCCCATGCAGTAGCTTCCCTTATTGATTCTGCCGAGTGGCCCACCATTATAGGGACAGTGGCTGGGGACGATACTATTTTGGCGGTAGTGAAGCCCAAGGAAGCCGCCCTCGGAATCGTAGCAGATTTCGAAGAACTGATGCTGAAAGGAAAGCGCCAGTAACTCCTGCCTGGACTCTTACATTCCCGCCTATTAAGCAATTGCCATACCGAATGAGGTGAACATATGCTGCAAGAAATTTACATAAACAATTTTATCCTAATTGAGGAACTGCGCCTTTCTTTTCGTTCCGGATTGAATGTTCTTACCGGTGAAACCGGGGCGGGCAAATCCATAATAATCGATGCTTTGGGTCTGGTACTGGGCGAAAGAATAAGAAGTGACCTTTTACGGGATAGCCGGCGAAAAGCTTTGGTTGAAGCTGTTTTTGCGCTAGATAGCACAAGTTTAGCTAGTATAATGCTGTCGGAAAATGGGCTTTTGGAGGATGAAGAAGATACAATTATTATTAGCCGGGAAATCACAACCGGCGGGCGCAGTATAGCTCGTATAAATGGGCGCAATGTAAACGCTAGTTTTCTCAAAAAATTGGCCAAACTACTAGTGGACATGCATTTGCAGGACGAAAACAGCGGTTTTTTAAACCCGCAAAACTATCTACAATTCGTAGATGGCTTTATCGGGGAAAAGCGGAGCTTGGTAAAAGAGATTGAGAGCCTTTACCATCAGATTAAGGAGGAGGAACGTCAGCTAGAAGAATTCAAGAACAGCGAGCAAAAACGATTGCAAAGGATAGATTTTATCCGCTATCAGATAGAAGAGATTGAAAGAGCCGCTTTGCATAAAGGAGAAGAAAAAGAGTTGTTGGTCCTCAACCAAAGGATAAAAAGTGCTCAGGCCTTGGAAGAGGGGTCTGGAAAGATACTAGAAATGTTATATCATCGTCAGCATGGTGGAGAAAGTGCCCTTGATTTAATATCAGCCAGCATGGAAAATCTAAGTCGATTGAAAGATGATGAATTTCTGTCCCGGTTATTGACCCCCTTAGAGGAAATCTACTACTCTTTGCAGGATATCTCCGCCCAACTTTCTTCATTTCGGGATTCCTTAGATTTTGAACCTGGCTTGCTTGAGGAAAGTGAAGAGCGGCTATACCTTTTGCAGAAACTCAAAAGTAAATACGGTCAAAGTATCGATGAAATCCTGGATTATTTAGAAAATAATCGCCGGGAGTTAGAGCTTTTGGAAGGTAGTGAGGAAAGGCAGGAAGAACTCCAGAAATCCATAACAAACCTTAAACTCAAGTATATAGAATTAGCTGCTCAAATGAGCGGGTTACGCAATAACGCCGCACAAAAGCTAAGACAAAGCGTTGATGGGGAATTACAGGAGCTAAACATGCCGCAAGTTAAATTTGCCGTTATATTAAAGCAGCGGGAAACCCCTGCTATTTCAGGTATGGACCAGATTGATTTCCTATTTTCCCCCAACCCCGGGGAAGAAATGAGTCCGTTATCCCGGATCGCTTCGGGAGGGGAAAGGTCTAGATTTATTCTAGCCCTGAAAAAAGCCTTAGCCGGTGTGCATATGATCCCTACCCTAATTTTCGATGAAATTGATGTAGGGGTGGGCGGGACGGCCTTAATAGCTATGGCTAATAAACTGCATGAGCTAGCCGCGGACCACCAGATTATTTTGGTTACCCATTCTCCCCAGATTGCTAGCCAGGCTCATCAACATCTCCTTATTGAAAAATCCAGCGATGAGGACAAGACTGTCACTACTGTGCGGGAGTTGGGGGTTGAAGCCCGGGTGGAGGAAATTGCCCGAATGCTGGAGGGAGAGGACTTTTCCCTGTTGGCCTTGGAGCATGCCCGGGAGATGCTCTCCCGGCGCGGGTGTTAATATGAAAATAGCCGCGTGATGGGCGGCTTAATAGAATATACTGCTCGCCGCCTACGCATGGGCAACACCGGCAGCTTGCCTCGTGCTCAAGGGGTACCGCGCGGACTTCCCGTCCATGGGAAGACGCGCGCTCGTGACGTCCTGTCACTCGCCCCCTTTCGTCTACTCGGCTTCGCTGGGTGTTGCCGCCATGCTTCGCCAATCGCTCGCTGGTATATTCCTATCGCGCCGCCCCACGTCATTCCGAGCTTGCGAGGAATCTTCCCCATGCAAAGCTTACCACCCTAGGGGAAGATTGCCACGTCGCTTCGCTCCTCGCAATGACATAAACCCCT
>CAYRCG010000004.1:0-15254 GCA_964422685.1 uncultured Syntrophomonas sp.
AATATTTTGGGCATATTATTCCCCTCCTTTATTCTTCTACATTTTTATGGCGATGCTTCTAGCTTTATTCCTGCTTTTCCCCGGCTGCTAAATATAAATGGAATCGGATCAGGAAAATAATATTTACAACCATTTGCAATAGAATCATATATAATATAGTTATATGTTTTTTGCCACACTAGAATTTAAGGAGTGATAGTCGGTTGAGAAAATGGATTAAGGTATTTATGATGGGATTATTGGTTACCGGTATGTTAGTAACTGTAATCGGTTGCAACACGCAGCAGAACAACAATAGCGATGCCGAAATCAGCCCGAAGGGAAAACTAATTGTCGGTACTGAAGCCACTTTCCCGCCCTTTGAAATGGTAAAGGACGGCGAATATAGTGGATTTGATATGGACATCATACGGGCTATTGGCGAAAAAAAAGGTTATGAGGTGGAGATTAAGAACCTTGGTTTTGATGCCCTGATTCCTGCCGTTCAAAGCGGTAACATCGATTGTGTTATAGCCGCTGTTACCATTGATGAGAAGCGGGCTAAGGTTGTGGATTTTAGCCAACCCTATTTCGATGCCGGTCTTATCATTGCGGTAAAAAAGGATACTAGCGGCATTACTACTACCGAAGATTTGCAAGGCAAAAAAATTGCGGCTCAGGTAGGAACTACCGGTGCTGCCGCCTGCCAAAAAATAAAAGATAATGATTCCAGTACAGATGTGAGGATTTTTGAATCCGTAGGTGAAGCCTTCATGGAATTACAGAAGGGCGGGGTAGATGCGATTATAAATGATCATCCGGTTACTGCTGATTACATTAAGACCAGTGGCAATGACTCTGTAAAAATGGTTGGTGAAGTATTTAGCGCCGATAGCCAGTACGGCATTGCCGTTAAAAAAGGTAATAGTGAACTCCTAGAAACGATAAATGCGGGTCTGGACGAACTTAAATCCAGCGGTGAATATGACAATATATACAAAAAGTGGTTTAATTAGAGGCGGTTGTTGCCCTAAACACGATGGAAAAGAAAAGCGCGAGTTAGGCCTCGCGCTTTTCACTGTGGACCTAGGGGGTTAACACTATGGAGTTTTTTTCTCTAAATATTTTCGGTTTAAATTTATTGCAGCCCGTGTTTGATTCGAATGGATTCCAGATAGTAAGTCATAATATGGGTTATTTGATGAAAGGTGCTTTACTCACCCTGGAAATAACCGCATTATCGGTTGCCTTCGGCTTGCTCCTAGGTCTATTTGCCGCCCTGCTAAAGATGTCGCCTTATAAGATACTAGCCATCCCCGGTATTGTATATATAGACTTCTTCCGGGGCACCCCATTGTTTGTCCAAATATTGTTGTTCTATTTTGGCATACTACCGCTAGTATTTGATGCTACTTCCTTCCAGGCCGCAGTGATAGTATGTTCGCTCAATAGCGGTGCTTATATTGCGGAAATAATTAGGGCGGGCATACAGGCAGTAGATCGGGGCCAGATAGAAGCTGCGCGTTCGTTAGGCATGAATAGCCGACAGGCTATGTGGCATGTTATATTGCCCCAAGCATATAAAATTGTAATTCCCCCGATGATAAATGAATTTATAGCTATGCTTAAGGATACTTCCCTGGTTGCCGTTATCGGAGCCCAGGAACTGACCCATCAAGGAAGGATACTGGTTTCGGTTACCTATGAAGCGGCCTGGATTTGGGGAACGGTAGCCTTAATCTACCTGCTGTTAACCCGCTTGCTATCCATGCTGGGCGATTATTTGGAAAAGAGGTTGGCAACTGAATGATTGCGGTAAAAAATCTATATAAAAGTTTTGGTCGCCTCCGGGTTTTAAAGGGCATTAATTGCCGTATTTCCCCTCAGGAGGTAGTATGTATTATCGGCCCTAGCGGCTCGGGGAAAAGCACCCTTTTGCGTTGTGTCAATCAACTAGAGACACCTGATTCCGGAACGGTAACTATAGATGGCATCGAATTAACGGCTCCCGACACCGATATAAACAAGGTGCGGCAGCAGGTGGGCATGGTCTTCCAACATTTTAACCTTTTTCCCCATCGGACTACGCTGGAGAACATAACCATGGCTCCGGTGATAATTAAAAAAACCGGCAAAGCGGAAGCCGCACAAATAGCTAGGGATCTCCTTAGGAAAGTAGGGCTTTTTGATAAAGACGATGTATACCCGGCCCAGTTATCCGGCGGGCAGAAACAGCGTGTGGCTATAGCCAGGTCGCTGGCGATGCAGCCTAAAGTCATGTTGTTTGATGAACCTACTTCTGCTTTGGACCCGGAAATGGTCGGGGAAGTTCTGGAAGTAATGAAGGATTTGGCTCAGGAAGGTATGACAATGATGGTAGTAACCCACGAGATGGGATTTGCGCGGGAGGTGGGGCAACGGGTTTTCTTTATGGACGAAGGATTGATAGTAGAGGAAAACTCTCCCCAACAGATATTTGAAAACCCTGCCAACTCCAGAACTAAAGCTTTTCTCAGCAAAGTCTTGTAAGTGTAACTCCGGCTTCAAGATTTCCGCCCTTCCTTACATCTTAAATCAATGTTGACCTATGCAATCAGGCGGTGAGGACATGGGACTGATTTGGAAACATCTTAGCAGTGGCTTGTTTTATCCCCGAAGCTTTAGACTAATTCCGGGGCTAGTGGGTACTATTATTCCGTTTTTCTGGCAATTGATTAATCTTTACGGGACCTTACCGGCTGCGGTTATTACCGTCGGCATTTTTCAATTGTCAATAGTTACTATAGCAGCCCTGATTTACCCCCTATTGTGTTTTAAATGGGGTTTCATAGAAATCTATTGCCTAGCAGCCGCATTTATGCTTTTAGCCCTTATTAGCTGGCAGTTATCAAATATTTGGGTTAACCGGCGGGTTCGCTTTAAAATGTTTAAATTGCAATATTCGACCCGTACGGCAATGATTTTGCTGGGGTTGCTGCTGGGCAATAGCTGGCCTTCCCTGCCCATGTCGCCCCGGACAAGTTTCTGGGACTTGCATTTAAAGCCGAAGCTAGCAGGTCAACTTAGGTATTGGGACCGGGAAAAACTGGTGCAAACGATAAGCCATGATTTCCGGCAGGCGGTTAAAGTGTTAGAAGACGCCATATTTTTCGGCTGTTCCCCCGGTTCATTTAAGAAACTCCTCCATACGGCTGGCATAGAGGAATCGCAGTATATAATTATAGAGACCATTATTCCCCATCAGCACGCGCGGGTTTTTGGCTTGAAACGCACTTTTTACTTCTATGTGATAAAGGTTCATAACAATCAGGTCCCCCGAATGAAAAGTGAAGCATAAGGGGGCTAATTAGTCCATCGGAGTTTACAGGCGAACCGGAGATGGCCCTATAGTGGACCCAAAACCGTGGTGGCGATAGCAAAATAGATTAGCAGACCGAGCACATCCATTATTGAGGTTATAAGGGGATTGCTGGCTACTGCCGGGTCCAAGTTCATCTTTGTTAATAAAAAAGGCAGCATTACTCCTATGAGATTGGCAGCTATGATAACAGTTAACATGGTCAGGCCTACAATTAAACCTATTCCTATACCTCCCCGCATGGAGCCGAATACAGAGCTAATAACTCCCATAAGTAAGCCCAAGGATAAACCTACCACAAGTTCTTTAAAAAAAACCCTTATCCACTCGGCCGGCGTCACATCGTTAGTCGCTAAAGCACGAACCATCAAGGTGGAAGCCTGGGCCCCCGCATTCCCACCGCTGCCTAATAAAAGGGGAATGAATACTGTCAGAACAATTACGGTTTGCAGGGTTTGCTCATAAAGGGCTATTACCCCTGAGGAAAGCAAACTCACAAAAATTAGGGCTATTAGCCAACCCATTCTTTTTCCTACCAGGTCCTTAATACTTGATTCCTGATAACTGGCCTTCAAAGGCGTAACCGCAGCAGTTCGATGAAAGTCTTCGGTAGCTTCTTCTTCAGCTACATCCATAACATCATCAAAAGTAACTAAGCCTAATAGTATCCCATCTGAGTCTACTACAGGCAAAGAAAAAACATCATATTTTTGCATGGCTCTAACGGCCATTTCCCGATCGTCAAAAGCGCTGAGACTGATGAAGGACTTGCTCATAATTTCCTCAACCTTTTGTTGGGGATTGGCTATAATTAACAAAGAAAGCTCTAGTGAGTCCAAGAGCTTCCAGGATTCGTTAATAACATAGATGGTATGCAGGGTCTCGCTGTTTCGCGCTTTGATGCGTATGTGATTAATAGCCTCCTGAATAGTCCACTCCGGCCTAACAGCGACATAATCCGGGGTCATTAACCGTCCTATACTTTCATCCGGGTAGCCCAATAAAAGCCGAGCCTCCTTCAAATCATCCGGATTCAATAAATTAAGTAGGCGCTGGGTGGCTTGACCGGGCAGTTCCTCAAAAAGGGTTGTCCTATCATCGGGAGGTAGGTTAGTTAATAAGTAGCGAGTTTCTTCGTTGGTCAAATCCTTAAGCAGGGCATTGCGATCTTCCTTTTCCAAATAAGAGAAAACCGGCGTAGCAATCGGGCGGGGCAGGAGACGAAAAAGTATTACCCTATCAGCCTTGTTCAAACTAATTAGTAGTGATGTCAGATCCGGTACGAGGTAATCGTTCCAGGGTAAAAGCCTGATCTGGTTCCATTGTTGCTGGTTTATTAGACTAGATATCTGTTCCCTCAACTTTTCCATTATTCAGACCTCCATATTGCCGATTGATGACGCAACAGGCAAAAAATCTTTTCGTTAGCTAACCGGATGCAATAAAGCATGTTCACGGATAAGATATTTTCGGGGATGTAAGCAGCGGCTTTAAGGCAAGAAAACAATTAATGCTTTGCCAAGCCGGAAAAGGTGTCGGACTCCGTCTATAATGAACAGGCAATATTCAGCAATGATGCCGGCAGAAATAACAGAAAGCGGGTTTATCACCCGCTACTTTTGGCAAGATTGTTAGCTACTGATGGGCAAACCCTGTTATTTTACATCGTATGAGCGCTATACTATGACCTCCAGTTAACCTCTACCTTAAACAATCCCACTATGCCGGGGGAACGAGTAATTTCATGGTGGGCCGTATAAGATTCGAACTTATGACTTCTTCCGCGTCAAGGAAGCACTCTCCCACTGAGTTAACGGCCCTTTCTTTTTTTAACATGTATTATTCTAATGCAGTCAGGCCAGAAAGTAAAGTAAATTGAACGGGTTATGTCCTGTATTGCTATAAGGAAAAGACAAATCAACTAATACCCATCACCCCTCACCATTTCATATTAACCCCCTTAACGCCATCCCCATATAATAGAAAAAACCAAAAGGAGTAAGAGTATGGAATTAAGTTTCTCTTTGCCTCCATTTATTACTGCGGAGATACGTAGCCAAAGCGGCATCCCTTGGAATATCAAACAGATTAACGCCGCTAGTTTATGGCCACGTTCCCAGGGGGATGGGGTGGTGATAGCGGTAATAGACAGCGGCTTGGATATTAAGCATCCCGAATTCGCGGGGAGGGTAATATCGCCACGGAATTTTACCGCATCCGGTGGAAATTCGAATGTAGCGGATAAAATCGGTCACGGTACCCATGTGGCAGGCACTATTGCCGGGAATAGCTGTGGTGTCGCTCCGGGGGCCAGGATAATGCCCCTTAAGGTATTCGGAGATCGGCAAGTGGAAAAAAACATATCCGAAGCCTTCAAATTTATATTGGAGTACAACCAAAGTGCGGCAGAAGAAAACCGCGTCTTGGCAGTAAACTGCAGTTTTGGAAGCCCCATTTATAACCCTATCATAGCATACTATATTCGGGCACTTACTAGTTCTGGTGTAGCGGTAGTTGCAGCGGCCGGTAATGAAGGGGACGGAAAACCGGAAACTCAGGAAATATTTTCTTATCCGGCTTACATTTATGAAGTAATTACTACCGGGGCCATGGATCAGGCAGAACAAGTAGCCGGCTATTCTAATTCCTTCGACGGTATCGATTTGGCGGCGCCGGGCAGCGATATATACTCTGCTTGGCCGGGGGGAGGATATAAGGTGTCCAGCGGAACCAGTATGGCTACACCGCATGTGAGTGGGGCCTACGCCTTGCTCGCCGCCCTATTCAGAAAAAGGGAGGGGCGTTGGCCTGACACAGACGAAGGCGAAGACATTCTATTTCGGCATATTCGCCGGCTATCCATCGACCCATTTTTAGTCGGTAGAGGAATGCTAGATTTAAGCTGGGCAACAGATCATTGGCCTCTATACCGAATAGAACTTGCTGCTTTTTATTATCCAGAGGAAGCCGAAAAAATGGCGCTTGAAGTCAAAAACAAGGGCTTTAATGCGAAGGTCACAAAATACTAATTCTCACCAATCACCCTTAGCTCCCATTACCGGGGAAAGAACGATGAAAAGGAGAGGCGTAAGGGGATGCAAGTAAACTTCCCTAAGGTGATATGCTTTGCGAGTCACTTTTCCCTATCAAAAATGAATTGGTTAAAAATGCATAATATTTTGCTATATAGGCAATTATCTGAATTGAGAAAAAGAGGCTTAGCTAGAATGCTTTACTTTAGCAAATCTGAATATTGGGATAGCCGCACACATATAATAAATTAAATTTTAAAGAGGAGTTACTTATGGATTACAGTTTTCGAATATTAAGTGATAGCGAAACAAATGACCTGCTAACAAGATTCGAGGAACGATTAAAGTGGATTAAGCAGAAGGAATATTCCTTACGGCTAAAAAGCTTTTACAAAGAGGAACAATCAATATATATAGCCGATATACACCTGCAAGGAGTAAAAAGGGATAAATTATTCCGGGATGAGGATATTATTCATATATTTAAACACCAGGTAGCTGAGGTATTAGCTGAATATATCGTTAGTGAATGGGAGCCCAAACTAATCCAAAAGACAATTAACCGCAGATGTCGTCCTGCTATAAAAGAAGATAAAGTGGTTATTCATAATAAAGCCCATGAGTTCTTGTGCAAGTGCCACTATAATGAAAGCCTAAATCTCTTGATGGCTTATGGCCGCAAAAACCGTATTGCAGGGCGTTTAGTCGAACATATAGGGAATCAGCAAACCTTAGATATAGGAGGTTTCGTCAACTTCTGTCTACCGGAATATCTGGCAGAGATTAGATTCGCTGTGGAACTCGCCAGTGAAGAACTGAAAAATGAAAAGGAATATAATGAATTTGTGAAACTCCTGCGCTATTTCGTGGAAACCCAAATGCCGCGGGTATTGGAAGTAAACCTTATGATAACCGGCCAGGATAAATTCTATTTATGGGATGAAAAAGGGGTAGAAATAGAGGATAAATATATAAACTATTATTTAGATGATATGATACAGAATGAAATTAATCTCGACGATGTACTTATAAGCATATTGGTTACCATTGCCCCTAGAAAGATAATACTGCATAATACTGACGAAGTTTCCTGTACTGAACCGGTTAAGATGATAAAAAATGTTTTTCAGGAAAGGATTATTTCTTGCCCCGGTTGTAATTATTGCCGACCAACGGTAATCGCGCTGAACAAAGAAAATAGGGATAGTAGACCCAATGCGGATTATTTCTAATTCCCATTTGCCCTAGTATCCGTTTCTTATACACTCCCGCCAAAACCTCAACTCAATCAAACCTTACAACGCTATCCATTCCCTAACGACGGGCGTAATACCCAAATTTATTGCGATTACGCCTGAAATCTGCTATATTTTTTAAAGTAAAATCAATATTAAGGGTGATAATATGCTATGGCAATTAATTGCCATACCTTTGATAAGTGCCGGTATTGGTTACATGACTAATGTCGTGGCTATCAGGTTGTTATTTTGGCCTAGGAAGCCCATAAGGATTGTTTTCCTTACATTATATGGGCTTCTGCCGAAAAGGCAGGCGGAAATTGCAGTTAGACTTGGGCAGTTGGTTGAGGAACAGCTTCTTTCTATCGATGACTTGTTCGAAAGAGTGGATACTCCCCAAACCTATTCCCGGCTTAGTTCGGAGTTAAGCCGTATTGTCCGGGAAAAGCTTTATCACCTGTTACCACGCATTATACCTAGTAAAGTCAATACCTTGATTGTGGACAACCTCGACCGCGTTTTACAGCAGGAAGCCCCGGAAATTATTAAACAAATGCTAAACACCGGCAAAGATCACCTGAAGGATGAGGTGCAAATAAGCAAATTAGTGGAAGATAGGGTAGTGGCTTTGGATCTCGAGGAACTAGAACGATTGGTAAGGGGAGTCTCCGGAAACGAAATAAAATTTATCGAAATTCTAGGGGGTATCCTAGGTTTCATTATCGGTTTATTTCAATTATTGATATTATACTTAACTATTTAAACTTGGCATGCTTAGAATAAATCAGGAGGGATTGGAATGATGATATCCATCGAATTAAAAGATGGTAGTCGGAGAGAATATCCGGCAGGCATTAGCCCGTTGCAGATTGCGGAGGATATTAGCCCTAAACTGGCTAAAGA
Organism: uncultured Syntrophomonas sp.; assembly: GCA_964422685.1. Classification (GTDB taxonomy): domain Bacteria; phylum Bacillota; class Syntrophomonadia; order Syntrophomonadales; family Syntrophomonadaceae; genus Syntrophomonas. Next base: position 8,511 of record CAYRCG010000004.1, read on the forward strand.
TACGGTTGCAGCTTTTTTTAATGGCAAGTTGTCTGATTTGAATAGCCAGATAAAAGAAAATGGTTACTTGGAGTTGCTTGATTTCGGCGATGAAAAAGCCCGCGAGGTTTACCGGCATTCCTCGGCTCACGTCATGGCCCAGGCGGTAAAAAGGTTATGGCCGGGTAGCAAGTTGGCGATAGGGCCCGCGATTGATAAGGGTTTTTATTACGATTTCGATAGTGAGCATACTTTCACCCCGGAGGATTTCCAGGCAATTGAAGAAGAAATGAAAAGGATTATTAAGGCTGATTACCCCATAACCAGGAAAGAACTATCCCGGGAGGAAGCCTTGGAATTTTTTAGTGAGCATAACGAAGATTACAAGTTAGAACTTATCGCGGACCTACCGGAGGATGCTACAATAAGCACTTACCAACAGGGCGAATTTGTCGACCTCTGTGCAGGTCCACATTTGCCTTCTACCGGCCGGCTGAAGGCGGTAAAGGTAATGAGCCTCGCCGGTGCCTATTGGCGGGGAGATGAAAAAAGACCTATGCTGCAAAGGGTTTATGCCACTTCTTTTCCCAAGAAGTCTTTGCTCGATGATTATTTGCTAAAGCTGGAAGAGGCCAAAAAGCGTGATCATCGTCGTTTGGGAAGGGAATTAGGATTATTTGTGGTTTTAGACGAAGGCCCGGGCTTCCCCTTTTTCCTGCCCAAAGGGATGGTTTTGCGTAATGAACTGGAAAAGTTCTGGAGAGAGGAACATCAAAAGGCTGGTTACCAGGAGATACGCACCCCTATAATCCTGAGTCGGGAGTTATGGGAAAGGTCGGGGCATTGGGACCACTATAAGGATAATATGTATTTTACCACTATTGATGAAGGTGACTATGCCATAAAACCGATGAATTGCCCCGGAGGTCTGTTGGTATATAAACAAAACCTGCATAGCTATAAGGAACTTCCCCTGCGGATGGGAGAGATGGGACTGGTACACCGCCATGAGTTATCCGGTGTTTTGCATGGCTTGATGCGGGTGCGGGCTTTCACCCAGGACGATGCCCATATATTCATGTTGCCCGAACAGATTATTGATGAAATTAAGGGAGTTATGGATTTAGTAGATCGTTTCTATAGCCTTTTTGGCTTTCCATACCATGTGGAGCTTTCTACCAAACCAGAAAATGCGATGGGTTCGGATGAGGCATGGGAAGTTGCTACAGGTGCCTTGGTCGAAGCCTTGGAGGAAAGGGGCATAGAATACAAAGTAAATGAGGGGGACGGGGCTTTTTATGGACCTAAAATAGATTTCCACCTTCAAGATTCCTTAGACCGTACCTGGCAATGTGGCACTATACAATTAGATTTTCAGATGCCGGAAAAATTCGATCTTAGCTATGTAGGTGAAGATGGGGGAAAACATCGTCCGGTAATGATTCATCGAGTAATATATGGCAGCATAGAGCGTTTTATCGGCATTCTTACCGAGCATTTCGCCGGTGCTTTTCCACTATGGCTGTCGCCGGTTCAGGTCCGGGTGCTGCCTATTACCCAAAGGAATCAGGATTATGCCCGGCGGGTAGTGGCCGAATTGGAACAGGCGGGCGTAAGAGTGGAAGCCGATTATCGCAGCGAAAAAATCGGTTATAAGATAAGGGAAGGACAAATGCAAAGGATCCCCTATCTTTTAGTCTTGGGTGACCGGGAAGCGGAAGAAGGCACAGTTGCGGTCCGCCATCGCAAAGAGGGGGACCGGGGGGCCGTGCTCCTGGAGGAGTTTAAACAAAGTATCAGGCGAGAAATTGATAATAAAATTCTTAAATGATTCATTGCATAAAGCGGCTGCCTATGATATACTTTTTTTTGTATTTAAGCAGGAGCCTGGCTTCTCACCTTACAACTGCGGTTAGTAAGGTAATTGGATAAGCGAGTACTTTAACAGGGAGAATGAATTCTGTTAAATAGTAGGCCATCCAACAAGCGGGTTTTTGCAACCCGTTTTTTATTTTAATTAGGAGGTGGACTTCTTATCAGTAAGGATTTGAGGTTAAACGAGGAAATCCGGGTAAGGGAAGTAAGGCTCATCAGCGAAAACGGTGAGCAGTTGGGCATTGTTTCTATCCGCGAAGCCACGGAACTAGCTCAAGAAAAGGAACTTGATCTGGTTGAGGTGGCGCCTTCTGCCAAGCCCCCAGTATGCCGCTTAATGGATTATGGCAAGTATAAGTTCGAACAAAGCAAAAGGGAAAAGGAAGCACGTAAGAAACAAAAGATAATTTCTATCAAAGAGGTAAAAATGAGGCCCAATATTGAAGAACATGATTTTCAGGTTAAGGCCAAAAACGCCCGTAAATTCCTTAGCGGCGGGGATAAAGTTAAACTTACTATTATGTTCAGGGGAAGAGAAATTACCCACCCGGATATCGGAGAAAGACTGTCTCTGAAACTTACTGAACAATTATCCGATATATCAGCGATAGAAAAAATGCCCAAGGTGGAGGGAAGAAATATGGTTACAATCCTCGTGCCAAGAATTGAGCAGGAGAAGAATGAGAAAAAGGAGGAAGCTTAATGCCCAAGATTAAAACCCACCGGGGTGCGGCTAAAAGATTCAAAAAAACCGGTACCGGAAGGATAAAAAGATCCAAAGCCTATGCCAGCCATCTTCTCGGAGGAAAAAGCCCTAAAAGAAAAAGGAACCTACGCAAAGCTGGTTTAGTAAGCGAGGCGGAGACTAGCAGAATATCCCGCTTAATCCCGTATTAACCTCCCCATCGCCGGGGACTACGACCAACAGTATAAATAGCGGAGTAGTAATACGCGCCCCCATCTTACTTACTAACTATGTGTAAGGAATTAGGGCGGCTTCAACGCGATAGCATCATAGATCGCTATAATTAATTCTTAGGAGGTTTTGCTAATGCCAAGAGTAAAAGGCGGAGTAACTTCACATAGACGACACAAGAAAATCTTAAAGCTGGCGAAAGGGTACCGGGGTAGCAAATCGAAGCTTTTTAGAGTAGCCAATGAACAGGTAATGAAATCCGGTCAATATGCTTATATTCATAGGAGATTAAAGAAGAGGGATTTTCGCAGATTGTGGATTGCCCGTATAAATGCTGCCGCACGCAACAATGGTACTACCTACAGTAGAATGGTTCATGGCTTGAAAGTAGCCGGAGTCGATATAAACCGTAAGATATTGGCTGAACTAGCCATTAGTGACCCACAGGGTTTCACCCAGTTGGCCGAATTAGCCAAAAGAAACGTACAATAGACAAAAAGGAAAAATATGGCCTAAGGCCATATTTTTGCTATTCAAAGGTTGACTTTATTGCAAAAATATCACTTTGTTTGAGTTGCATAAGTATTATTTGTTGCAACGAAACAAGGTTTATTCCGGCAAGCCTAAACTAAAGAAATTAGGTGAAGTTTTGCAAAGGATTCGCTCGAAGGATAATAAAAAAATCAAATATGCCGCCGGCTTGAAACAGAAAAGTATTAGAAAGCAGGAGGCCTCTTTTCTTATTGAGGGTAAAAAAATGCTGGGGGAGGCTCTTAAATACCCCGGTCTCTTACGGCAGGTTTTCATCGAGGAAGAGATGATTCCTGAATATGAGGAAATCCACCTACTGAATCCCGGGGGGGAATTTTATGTAGTGGATAAACGCCTGATGCGGCATATCAGCAGTACCGAAACACCCCCGGGAATTCTAGCCGTTTGCCAAGTTCCCCCTCGACCGCGGGAAAATGCATTTTCGGAAAACTGTTTTTTGCTTTATCTTGATAGGATAGCCGATCCCGGTAACCTGGGGACAATAATCCGAAATGCTTGGGCTTTAGGGGTTGATGGGATACTGCTTAGCCCCGGTTCGGTGGATCCGTTCAGCCCTAAGGCAGTACGGGCTAGTATGGGAGGTATTTTTAATATCCCGCTTTTTCTTGATTTTACATTAGGTGAATTGAAAGGTTTGCGGGAAGAAGGCTTTACCTTATTTTGCGCCTCGTTGCAGGCGGAGCTAGAAGTATTCTCCATCGATTTTACCGGACCCTCCGTGCTAGTAATAGGAAATGAGTCAAAAGGGGTAAATCCGGCCGTAGGAGAAATCTGTGACATCGACTGTAAAATTCCTATCAGGCCCGAGGTAGATTCTTTGAACGCAGCGGTAGCCTGTGCTATAATTATATTCGAGGCGTGGAAACAGAGACGGGGTTTTATCTTGTCCTGATATTATAATTATGATACAATCTCCTTAAAGTTCGGCCCTCATAATAACTTGAAGGGTGGACCTACGATGAATCCAGCTGATAATCTATGGCATCTTTTTGAACAATCCGGGTGCATACTGTATTATCTTTTATATAAGATGTTTATAACCCAATAGATTAATCGCGGAGAACAGGACAAGTAACCTTTTGGAAGCCCTACAGGGAGGCTGTACGAAGATTGGAAGTATGGCTAGGGGGGAAAACGGGCGAATTCACCTGGGAGCAGGGGATTGAAATAGCAGTAGATCCTATCGGCAGTCACCGTTAAAGGACACAAAGGGAATCAGAGCGCATTGACCGCTATATTAGTTTGCGCGTTGTGATTAAACAGGGTGGTACCGCGGAACTAGGCTTTCGTCCCTAAGGGGGCGGGAGTTTTTTTATTTTCTGCAGGAGGATGAATTAATATGCTAAATAAGATTGAAAAGGTTAAGCAGGAATGCCAGGCGCAGCTATCCCAGCTTTCCCGTACGGAAGAATTAAATGAATTCAGGGTCAAGGCCTTGGGACGCAAAGGTGAAGTTACTCTTTTATTAAGAGGGCTAAAGGATTTAAGCGGCGAAGAAAAAGCCCGGGCCGGGCGGGCAGCTAATGAACTAAAGCAAAACCTAGAGAAAATGTTAAATGAGAAGATCGAGATCATCAAACAGGATGATTTGAAGCGTAAATTACTGCAGGAAAAAATTGATGTTACTTTGCCGGGCCTTCCCCGTCAAAGGGGCCGGCAACACCCCTTAACCCTAATTACCCGGGAAATACAAGATATTTTTATCGGGATGGGTTTTACTGTAGCCGAGGGGCCCGAAATAGAACTAGATTATTATAATTTCGAAGCTTTGAATGTGCCTCGGGAGCATCCTGCCCGTGATATGCAGGATTCCTTTTATATTACCGAAGAGCAGCTTTTACGGACCCATACTTCGCCAGTGCAAGTAAGGGTTATGGAGCAAATGGCTCCGCGGGTTCCCATAAAGATTATCGTACCCGGCAAAGTATATCGCCGGGATGATGATGCCACTCATTCCCCTATGTTTCATCAAGTAGAGGGGTTGGTTATCGGGCATAGCATTACTTTCGCTCATTTAAAGGGAACCCTGTTGCATTTTGCCCTGCAGGTTTTTGGGGAGGATGTCAAGGTTCGCTACCGGCCTAGTTTCTTCCCCTTTACCGAACCGAGTTCTGAGATGGATATATCCTGCGTGATGTGCAAAGGTAAGGGTTGCCGGGTTTGCTCTCACACCGGATGGCTGGAGATACTAGGGGCGGGGATGGTTAACCCGAGGGTATTGCAATATGGAGGTTATGACCCGGAGGAAGTTACCGGATTTGCCTTCGGTATGGGTGTAGAGCGTATAGCTATGCTGAAATACGGGATAAATGATTTGCGGTTATTCTATGAAAATGATAGAAGGTTTTTAGCTCAATTTTGATTCTAGGGACCGGTCATCACAAGGAGCGAAGCGACTTGCCCATCTTGGGTCATTATCATAACGATGACCAGGACATTGGGATGAAAGGACGGCGGAATAAAACGGCTTATAGGGGTCACAACCACCGCTGCAAAGTGAACTAGTTTAATCAAAGATAAAGAACTGTATGGAGGGGAGGGTCAACCCCCTTTCCTTTCTTATTAATTGCATAATTAGGAGGCATATAAATGGCAGTATCCTTAAATTGGTTAAAAAACTATGTAGATATCGACTGGGAACCGAAAGAATTGGCAGAGCGTCTTACCATGGCGGGAATTGCAGTGGAAAGCTGGCGGGGACAAGGGGGAGATACAGTCCTGGAACTTGACTTGACCCCTAATCGAGGTGACTGTTTGGGATTAATTAACTTAGCCCGGGAAATTTCCGCCTTGAACGGCGGGAAATTGAAAATACCTGAAACTAAAATTAAACCCGGGACAGTAAAAACAGAAGGTTTTATAAAGGTAGAAATTGCCGACCCGAAACTATGCCCTCGTTATGCCGCCCGGTTAATAAAAAATGTAAAGGTACGAGAATCACCGGATTGGATGCAACGGTTCCTGCTAAATTCCGGTATCCGCCCTATAAACAACATAGTGGATATTACCAATTTTGTTATGTTGGAAACAAATCAGCCATTACATGCTTTTGATTATAATCTCTTAGGGGACGATAAAAGGATATTGGTTAGGCGTGCAGTTAACGGCGAAGAATTCATTACCTTGGACGGAATGGACAGGGTACTAGATATGGAAATGCTGGTTATCACCGATGGCCGTAAACCGGTAGCCATTGCCGGCATCATGGGGGGAATGAATAGTGAGATTAAGGATGACACTACCGATGTTTTATTGGAATCGGCCAATTTTCTCTCTACTAGTATCCGTAAAACCTCCAAAAGGCTAGGATTAAGAAGTGATTCCTCAATTCGTTTCGAAAAGGGCGCTGATATCGAAGGTCTGATATACGCCTTAGATCGCGCAGCCGCACTGATTCAAGATTTATCCGGGGGAGAGGTACT
>CAYRCG010000004.1:15354-35355 GCA_964422685.1 uncultured Syntrophomonas sp.
TTCTTTCTAAAAGGAATAATGGAAGATATGCTGCAAGAGCTAGGAATAAGTGACTATGAATTCAAGGAAACCTTAAACCCTTCCTACCACCCGGGGAGAACGGCTACCCTTCGGGTAAAAACCCAAGAAGTAGGGGTTATTGGAGAAGTTCACCCTTTGGCTTTAGAGAACTATGATATTAAGGATAGGGTTTCTGCTTTTGAAATAGATGTGGAAAAATTGTATAACTTATCGGACCTATCTCGAAAGGTAGAATCCATAAGCCGGTACCCAGCGGTAGAAAGGGATGTCGCTGTACTGCTTAATCAGGAAATCACAGCATCACAGCTTATAAATGTTATTAAGGGAATGGATGAACCCTTGCTTTACGATTACAGGATTTTCGACCTTTATTCGGGGGCTCAAGTGGAGAAAGGACAAAAAAGTATTGCTCTTAAGGCCATATTTCAATCAGTCACTAGGACCCTAACTGACGCCGAAGTAAACCAGAGTATGGATAACATCCTGAATCAATTGACAAAGAAGCTCGGGGCAACTTTAAGATAGGCCCCGAATTACTACGGATTAGTCGGCATTTACAAACCCCCTTTAATATCATAAGGGGGTTTCTCATTGCGGGAGTTATTCTATTGGCTCTTACTATATTTATCTAGCATTCTTTCAGTGATCGTTCGTGTCTCCGTTCGTCGCATAATTCGATAAACCTTTTTGAAAAGCCTCGATTATAGCGGGACTTTCGTCTAAACGGTATTTTCTGGCTGCCCGGCCCACCAAATCGAAGTCAACTCCATTAAACCAAATAGCAGCCTTAATTTGCTTATATTTTTCTATTTGGGCAAACATATCCTCAACCCAAAGGGCCTTATTGCCTCCTACAGAACTGCATGCAAATTCACTAATTATAAAGGGATAATCAAAATAACGGCAGTATTCTTCATAAAGCGGGTCATATATTTGGCTAAAGCCGCGCCAAAATTCACCCGGATAGTATGTACCGGTATTATAACCGGTAAGACCTATGATATCTACATAGTCTTCCCCGGGGAAATAATTCAGATAATGATTCCACATAAATCCAGGGAAGGAAAGGTCGTGGGGATTCCAAACCCAAATAACATTATCAACTTGTTCCTGTTGGAATATATTATAGACATAGCGCCAGACTTCAATAAAAAGCGCTGTATCCTTAGAACTATAGTAGCTGGAGTAGACACACCAATCCCCGTTCATTTCATTATTGAGCCGAAAAAGTATAGGATGTCCGAATTGCCGGGCCTTTACTGCATAATCCCGCAAAAAATCATCATAATAGCCGTCGAGTATATCATAAGTTACACTGCGGTTGTCTTTATTAAACCACATGGTTTGTAAGGTTAACTCCACATATCTGTTTTCCTCGTGGGCCTTTTGCAGTTCATCCTGCGGAAAGGGGGCATCGAAGGTCTTATATAAGACTAAAAAACGGAACTTATAATTGAGGTTTTCTTCCAGTTTGCTTAGATAATCCATGCTAGCCGGGGCGGAGTTTTCAAAAATACCCCATTGTAAATCGGAAGAAGGGGAGAAATACTGCTCGTAAAATGCCCTAGTTTCCTCATTCCAGTCTTTGTCCTTTTTCCTAAAGCGGGTATTAAGCTGGCCGGAACGTTTTTTGTCCATAAAACGGAATGAGTTTATTAGGGGCGCGAAATTCTCATCGACAGGAGAACTAGATTTTATTAGAATTGTATATACTTCTTTTGAGTTTCGGGGGATTTCTACGCTCATATAATTGTTTTTATCATTTTCCACTCGGGATAATTTTTTTCTTTGCCACTTTAAAAGGTTGGCCTTAACACCCGCAATATTTATGTTGCGTTTATCCTGGAATAGATGATCTTGGCGATTATCGAGGAATCGATTGCCGTAGTACTGATAAGCGGCAGCCGTATGTATCGTTTGCGAAAAATCATCTCGGTATATTTCTATAAGGGTTTTATCATCCCAAATAGTAGTTTTCACCGGAGACAAGGAAGCATCAATATTCATATGGGCGGGATAGTCTATGCTGTATGCCTGGCTATAATCGGAAAGCCGATTAATCCCAGGTTTTAAGATAGCTATAGACTTGAGGTCATCATAAGAATTTAATTCCACGGGGGGGTTAATGGCCCCATTCCTAATAAAAGTAGTTGTGGCATCAGCGCCGCCAGGGAAAGAGAATAGCGGAAAAAGAATCGCGAAAACAAACAAGGATATAAAACAGTAGTTCTTCATAAGTTACCCACCTCACTAATAGTATTCTATATCGCTAATCTTTTCCCTGCATGTATAAAGCGGCGAGATGACTGGCAAAAGGAGACAATAAAAGAGATTTTAATGCTATGGGGACTACCCCATTCTACTTGACATCTATGCCGGAAATAAAGGATTATTATATAAGTGAGGCAATAAATTGCGAAATAAAACGAATGGTCAACATTATTCGGGAAAGAAGGTATCCGTTGTGAAAGTTAAGGACCGCATGACCCCTAAACCCTATACGACTACCCCTGATACCTATGTAGTAGAGCTTTGGCGTTTTATGCAGGAAAAGGCCTTGCAAAGGATACCGGTCATGGATCGGGGAAAATTAATGGCTATTGTTACGCGTAGGGACTTTAACGCTCGGCCGGAATTGGAACTTAGAAGGTCACCGATGGCTACCAGGTATTTGCAAGGTGAATATGAACAAAAACTAGGTAAACTTAGAGTTAGGGATATAATACCCCTTAATCAACAACTAATTACTATCCATCAGGAAGCCTATATCGAGCAAGCAGCAAAACTCCTAAGAGATAACCGTATCAGCGGGTTGCCGGTAATCGACGACGATGGCAAATTGATTGGCATTATTACGCAAAGCGATATTTCCGATGCATTTCTTTATATTCTAGGAATTAATTGCCAGGGCACTCGGCTGTGCTTGCGGATTGACGATAGTGCCCAACATTTATTAAAGCTGATGGAAATATTGTCCCGTCACAATGCCAAGATTGAAAGTCTGGTTCGCATGGAGGTAAAAGACGAACTGGCACTGCTGATTATCCGCTTGGCTACAGTGGATTCACGCGCTATTACCGAAGAAATAAGGGAAGCCGGCTTTAAAGTGGAATCTGTAATTATCAAGCGTTAAACCTGGCTAAAAGGAATCATTACAAAACCGGAAAAATCCGCATTAGTCCATGCCTGGGGATGAAGAACATCCCCGATATTTTTTGAATTAAAAGGAGGGAGATTTGATGAGTGATGAGCCAAAACAGGATGCATCGAAAGTGATCATGTTCAACCCCTTCAATTTGTGGAAAAACATGTACTTCGCCAGCGAAAATGCCATGACCGCTATTACCCGCAAAGCGGTGGAAACTACGGTTTTCGCCAATAACATTGATTTCATACTTAATAATTACCTGCAATTTTTAAAAATGCAAAATGAATTAACCGATTATTTAGCCGAGGTTATGCCTTTTTCTTCCCACCGGGATGCTGCTCGTGTGGCGAAAATGATTGTATCCCTGGAGAACAAAGTTGATAATTTAGAAGATGAGTTCTTCGCGGAACTTTATCATTTGAAGGGGGATACGGCAGCTATTTTAGAAGGCCTGAACCTTATGCCTGAGGATTCCGCGAGTGAAGCCGGTGCCGGCTTGTTAGAAAAGCTAGATAAGCAGACTGATTCTACGAAAGAATTATTAAAAAAAGTTATGGCATTGGAAACGATGATGGAAGAAATAAGTGCCTCCCTGTCAGAGCTTAAGGTTAAGCCGAAACCCAAAACCACCACTCGGAAGAAAAAAACCACACCAGAATAATTAGGCAAAAGGGGGTAACGATATGGAAAACATCTTCCAAGCACATTCACCCGGCGAAGCCGGTGAAATATTGCAACAAAATTGGGACCATTGGCTGAAGACTACGGCTAGGTGGAGAGAGGTTTTAACCTATGATCCCCGCCCTGCAACCGGTTGTACGCCTAAAGAAACTATATGGACCAAGAACAAGGCGCAGCTTTATCAATATCAGGGGGGCGTTGAGCGTCGTTATAAAATCCCGGTATTTATGGTATATGCCCTTATAAATAGGCCATATGTCCTAGATTTAACCCCGGGTTCCAGCCTAGTAGAGCATTTGGTTAACGAAGGTTTCGATGTTTACCTACTGGATTGGGGAGAATTCGAATGGGAAGATAGGGATATAAGTTATGCCGATTTGGTATGTGATTATATTGCTACAGCGGCCCGGAAAGTCGCACGCAGATCAGGTTCCGATGAAATAAGCATCATCGGTTATTGCATGGGGGGGACCATGGCCACATTATACGCCTCCCTTTTCGATCGCCCGATTTTAAAAAACCTTATATACCTAGCCGCGCCTATAGACTTCAACCGGGCGGGAACTTATGATGTCTGGTTAAAAGCACCGGGCTATGATCCCGACCGGATAGCTGATACTATGGAGCTTATCCCTAAATCCTTCATCGATTGGGGAACGAGGATGCTTAATCCCTTGGCTAATTACTGGGGCACCTATACCCGCTTATGGAAAACCTTAGAAGAAGGAAAGTCGGTCCACTTTTGGAAAGTACTTAACAAATGGGCTAGTGATAACATAAATTTTCCCGGGGGCGCCTACCGGGATTGGATAAGGGACTTTTATCAGGGTAATAAACTAATTAAGAATCAAATAATCTTAAGGGGAAGAAGGGTTCAGCTGCAGCGTATCAGGGCTAACATTTTGGCTATGGTAGGTCTGCGGGATCATATCGTTATGCCTCACCAGACTGCAGCGGCCTTAACCTATCTGCGGGGCAATGATAAAACCTATATGGAGTTCCCGGTAGGGCATGGAGGACTTGTCCTGGGAGAAACAGCCCGCACGCAGGTTTTCCCGGAAGTCGCTTATTGGTTAGGCGAACGCTCCGAGTTATTAGTAGAGGATTAGTCATAGATTTGCTTAACCTAAAAGGCCGCTTTGATAGCGGCCTTTTTAATTCATACCGAGTTGCTCAATAAGAAATTGGCGGTCAGCAATATTTCCCCTAATATTATATAATGAAGATGAGAGGGGAAAGACAGATTGAGGGGGAAGGAAATGGCTATCGCGAAGGTGGAAAAAGCCGGGATAGATGTAAGGATTAAAGGATTAGGTTCATATAATGTTCCAGAAGGAACAGCTATAACCGAGCTGCTAAAAAAAATAGCAGGTAGGTTGGTATTTCCGGTAATGGCAATAAATATTAATAATCACCTGCGGGATTTGAATTATCGCTTTACGCGCCCCTGCACTATAGAACTGGTGGACATTAACAGCGAAATTGGCGTAAGGATATATCGCCGGACAGCGAGCTTTCTTTTGATGAAGGCAGCACGCGATTTATTCCCGGAAAGGGTATTGGTGGTAAAACACTCCCTGTCCAATGGTCTATTATGTGAGTTTTTAAATACAGATGTTCAAACGGAAGAGATTGAAGCTATCGAAAATAGAATGAGGGAAATGATAAAGGCTAACTTGGCGATAAAAAGATCGCGGTTTGCAAAAATAAAAGCCCAGGAAATATTCCGGGAACAGGGAGAGGAAGATAAAGTAGCACTTCTGGCCTGCCAGGATGTGGATGAAGTGCAGCTTTGTGAGCTAGAGGGGTTTTATGAAAACTGTCATATCTTTATGCTGCCCGAAACCGGAATGGTAAAAGAATTCCGCCTGTTTAAATATCCAACCGGGATGATCTTACAAACCCCGGAATTAAGTTCCCCTAATTCCGTGCGCCCCTATGTGGAACAAAAGAAACTAGCTAGCATATTTCAGGAGGCCAAAAACTGGGCCGATATGTTGGAAACACCCCATGTAGCTGCCTTGAATGATATAATAAAACACGGCGATATTATCGATATAATTCGGGTTAACGAAGCCTTGCACGAAAAGAAAATCGCTTTTATCGCTGATCAGATTTGCCATGATAATGATATCCGCCTCATATTGATAGCGGGACCCTCCTCCTCTGGCAAAACGACCTTTGCCCAGCGCTTGTTTATACAACTGAGGGTGAACGGTAAAAGACCGGCGGTATTATCGCTGGATAATTATTTCCTCGATCGGGAATCGACCCCTCGGGATGAGGATAATGATTATGATTTCGAAGCATTGGAGGCTCTTAAAATTGACCTATTTAATGAGCATTTAGGTCGGCTTATCAAAGGGAACGAAGTAGAGATTCCCCGCTATAGCTTCGCTAGGGGCTCTTGTGAAAAACCGGGTATACCCATGAAGGTTCCGGAGGGGGAACCAATAATTATCGAGGGTATACACGGTTTAAATGAGCGTTTGACTTGGAGTATTCCGACTAAACAAAAATTCAAAATATATATAAGTGCTTTGACCCAGTTGAATTTGGATTACAGCAATCGGATTCCCACCACAGATAGTCGTTTATTGCGGCGTATTGTTCGGGATGCCCGGACCAGGAATTATAGCGCCTTAGATACCATAAAAAGGTGGCCTTCGGTCAGAAGGGGAGAGGAAAAGAACATTTTTTCCTTTCAGGAAAATGCTGATATTATGTTCAATTCCTCATTGGTTTACGAATTATCGGTCTTAAGACCTTATGTCGAACCTTTATTGTGGCAGATCGGTCCGGAAAGCCCCGAATATATAGTAGCGCGCTATCTCCTGCGATTTATAAGCTATTTCAGACCTATAGCAGCAGATGCAGTACCTGCAAATTCCATTCTTCGCGAATTTATAGGCGAAAGCTGTTTTGAAATATTATAAGGTATAGAAGGTAAGATGAGGGGAAGGCAAGGCTAATTACGTTTCGATATGCAATCGGGTTTTATGCCCGTTTTTTCTTTTGCAGGAAAAAGGGGGGCAAATGGAGAAATACACCATGATTGCAGTTTAGCAGGGGGTATTATTATGGAAGATAAGAATATTCAAATCAACAAGGTTACTGTGAGCATTTTCAACGAAGACTATATAGTTAAGGGAGATGAAAGCCCGGAGTATATAGAAATGCTAGCTAATTATATCGACCGCCGGATGAGAATGATTCAACAGCGAAATTATAATCTATCCAATACCAAAATAGCCGTTTTGACAGCGCTTAACCTGGCAGATGAATTAAACAAATTGCAGGAAGACTATGATGAATTATTAAGGACGTTGGAAGAGGAGAAAAAGAACAGGATGGGATAAACGATGACTAATCGTGATGTAGCCCAAATGCTAGAGCGAATAGCTGACATGTTGCAAATAATGGACGAAAACCCCTTTAAAGTAAGAGCCTATCGGAAAGCCGCGGACTCTATCTATCATCTTGATGAAGATCTAACCTATATCCATAAAAATGGTAGGTTGGGTGATATCCCTGCCATAGGGAGAGCTTTGCAATCGAAGATAGAGGAGATGCTGGAAAAGGGTAGCTGCGAGTATTATGAACGTTTGACTGAAAAGGTACCGGAGGGCTTGCTAGAGATGCTCGCCATACCGGGGATTGGGCATAAGACAGTGCGATTAATATATGAAGGATTAGGTATAGATAATCTGCCGGATCTTTTGCAGGCGGCACAGGAGAAAAGAATTAGGACCTTACCCGGTTTAGGGGCAAAAAGTGAATATAATATATTAAAGGGAATGGAAATCATACGGAAAGCCAGCGCTAAAAGTACATTGGGGTTGGCCCTTCCCCGGGCAGAAGAACTTTTGGATTATCTGCTGAAAAGTGGGGCAGCGAAAAAGGCGGCTATTACCGGTAGTATACGCCGAGGCAAACCTTTAGTCAGCGATATAGATATTATAGTCACCAGCGAATCGCCCGAGGCCCTTTACCAGGCACTAAATGGCTATAGGGGGCTAGAGGAAATTATTAGTCAGGATACCGAGTCTATCAAAGGCCGTATTAGAAACAACATAAACTTCGAGATAATAGTGGTAGCACCCTCGGAGTTTTCATCCCAGCTGTTTAGTTCGACCGGCTCTAAAGAACATATCGAACAAGCAAAAAGTCTAAAGGATGAAAAAGATAGCGGGGTATTTACAACCGAAGAAGCGTTTTATAAGGTTAGGAATATGCAGTATATACCCCCTGAGATGAGAGAAAACCGGGGCGAAATTGATGCGGCCCTCAGAGGAGAACTTCCCCGTTTAATTGAGCTAAGCGATATCGCTGGAGATTTGCATACTCATTCCCGTTGGAGTGACGGCGCCCATGATATCGAGCAAATGCTTCAGGCGGCGCAGGATACTGGCTACAACTATTTGGCTATAACTGATCACTCCCGTTCCCTGGCTATCAGCGGGGGTTTGAATGTGGAAAGGTTGCAGGCACAAGGGAAATTTATCGATGCTTTAAACCTGGAACTAGAAGGATTCCGTTTGTTAAAGGGAAGCGAAGTGGATATATTAAAGGACGGAAGTATGGATTTTGAGGATGATGTCCTCGAAGATTTAGATATTGTTATAGGCTCAATACACAGCAATTTTAAACTGGAACAGGATAAACAGACTGATAGGATAATACAGGCAATAAAGAATGAAAATGTAGACATTATAGGTCATCTCAGCGGGCGTCTGCTTAATCGTCGGCCTGCTTATGAATTTAACCGCGAAAAAATACTGGAAGCCGCAGCTCGCAATAAAACGATTCTTGAGATGAACGCCCATCCCGATCGCCTGGATATAGATGAAGAAACAGCTAAAATAGCCAAGGATATGGATATCAAAGTTGCGATAAATAGCGACGCCCATTCCAGACAGGATTTAAAGTTGATGAAATACGGAGTAAAAAATGCCCGGCGTGGCTGGCTAGAGCCTAATGACGTGGTCAACACTTGGGATTTAGCCGATATACTGGATTACATTAGAAGGAAATAAGACTATATCCACCTCACCCCTCACGCCTCACCTTTTCATCTTAACCTCCGTGCCCCTCACTTTTCTAATTACGAATAAAGCAGGAAGCAGATACCAAATAATAGAGCTAGAGGCATCAAGGGGGAAAATAGGTGTTGATATTTGCTTTACGGGCTATAGGTATGTATTTCCTAGCTTTAATAATGATAAGGCTCTTGGGCAAAAGGGCTTTAGGAGAATTGGGGCCTTTTGATTTTGTGGTTATGACTGGGGTAGGGCATACGGTTGTTTCCGTGGCGCTGGACAAAAGCCTACCTTTTTATGAGGGTATTATTATTCTTCTTACCCTAGCTCTGTTAGAATATTTGATGGGTTATTTGGCCTTAAAAAACCAGACCCTTTCCCACTTAATAACCGGTAAAGCAGTAGTTTTAATCGATAATGGTCAAATAATAAAAGAAAATATGGCCAAGGAAAAATTCAATGCTGATGATCTGATGCAGGAACTTCGGAAACAAGGAATAAGGGAGATTGAGGAAGTCGATAGGGGGATACTTGAATCATGCGGGGGTTTTAGTGTGATTCTGAAGGAAGAAGATGAACCTGTTACTCGCCGCGACCTAGGTATTCATTCTCCAATACATTCCGATAACCCGATTACAAGTTTAACCTCCAGAACTGAATTCTTCGAGCGGCATCAGGCGCCCGCGTCGGAAAGGGAAGGGGTGCCCCTGATAAAAATATTGCAAAAAATCGAAATAAGCGTAAATTCTATATGCCAGCGCCTCGACTTATTAGAAGCGGAGATAAAGAAAAAAAGCCATGTTGATAATTGAGGAGACGAGCCAGGTTTTCAAATGATATCCATAGACTTAAATGTTAAAGGATGTCTGTCCCCGATGATTCTTCAGTATATGCTATAATGGCAGGAAATTAACTTTAAGGAATGATCATTTATGCATAATCTCGGTATCGATGAAGACTTGTTTCGCCATATTGTAGATTCAATCGGGGATACCCCCTATTATAAACTGCTGGGCATAAAGGTTAATAAAATCGGGACCGGCTTGGCTGAATTATCAGTAAAAACGAGCATCGAACATACCAATCCCCTGGGATTTACTCATGGGGGGTTGATTATGTCTTTGGCGGATGCGGCTATGGGCAATGCTATAAGGAGTCTGGGCATTAAAGCTGTAACCGTAGACTGTTCTACCGGTCTTATTGCTTCCGCCCGAAAAGGAGAAGAGTTAATCTCTATCGGGGAAGTATTAAGGGCCGGGAAGAATATGGTTTTTGTTAAGGCAGAAGTATATGCCGGCAATAAACTTATAGCTGATAGCAAGGCTAGCTATTTCAAAATCGGGGAAATCCAAATAGGGTAGGTCTTTTTAAGCTTATCATAGCCCCCGTAGGGAAAATGCCTGGACAAGCGGCCTTAGTAAACAGGAGGAATGGTAATGGAACTGCTGGCACCGGCGGGAAATAGGGAGGCTTTTTTAGCGGCCCTAGCAAATGGCGCAGATGCGGTCTACCTGGGGGGACAGTCTTTTAGTGCCCGCCAATATGCCGAGAACTTCAGCCTGGAAAACATTAGCGATGCACTGGATTATGCGCATTTAAGAAAGAAAAAGGTTTATGTAACAGTAAACACCTTGATAGCCGATGAGGAATTCTCTCCGGCCTTGGATTATATCTGGACTTTGTATCGGATGGGGGTTGATGCGGTTATCGTGCAGGATCTTGGTTTAGTCCAGGCTTTGCATCAGCTTATCCCTGACCTGCGTCTTCATGCCAGTACCCAGATGACTATCCATAACACCCCAGGGGCAGAATTGTTACGGGGAGAAGGGATAAGGAGGATAGTCTTGGCCCGGGAAATGACCCGGGATGAACTGGCCGAAGTCTGTGGCGATAATAAAGCAATGGAATTTGAGGTCTTCGTTCACGGGGCCCTTTGCTTTTCCTACTCGGGACAATGCCTTTTTAGTAGCTTGGTAGGAGGAAGAAGCGGGAATAGAGGGCGGTGTGCCCAACCCTGTCGCCTACCCTATCAATTGTTTTCTCGTGAGAGTGCAGCCCCAGTAGCTAGCAATGGGCGGCACCTCCTCAGCCCGGCAGATCTTTGCCTTATAGAGGAACTGGCAGATCTGCAGAAAATAGGCGTCCATTCGTTAAAAATTGAGGGAAGGATGAAAAGACCCGAATATGTAGCGATAGTAACCCGGGCCTATCGTGAAGTGCTAGATTCTTTGGCTATTGCTCCTAGTATTCCGGTGTCCCCCGAACTGAAGAAACGTTTGGCCGGGATTTTCAATCGTAACTTTACCAGTGGCTACTATTTGGTGGATAAGGTAGGTTATTTCAGCCCCCAAAGGCCCAACAACCGGGGAAAATTCGCGGGCAGAGTAGTGGAACAAAAGCAAGATTTAACTACCCATATTAAACTGACGGAATCACTTAGGGCGGGGGATGGTTTAGAAATATGGGTAAATAAAGGCCGGGGGCCTGCTTTCATAGTAAAAGAACTTATATTAAAAGGTGAAAAGGTTTTTAAGGCGGAACCCGGGGATACCGTTAGCCTGACAATAGATGGGCGGGTAGGAACGGGTGATCGGGTCTTTAAAACCTATGATAGCGAGTTGATGGGGGAGGCGCAGGCCACCATCGAGGAGGCCTTCCAGAGCAAATTACCCTTGGATGTCCAGGCTAATTTGCAGGAAGGCAAACCTTTAGAACTGATTATCAGCTGTGATGAGGAAGGAAAAAAGGTCAGAGTGGAAAGCCCTAGCTGCCTGCAAAAAGCGGAGAAACACCCTCTTAATTATGAAGTATTGCGGGAAAAGGTAGGACGCCTAGGCAATACCCCTTTTTACCTGCGTCGTTTATCACTAGTGGGAAATGACAATCTTATGATACCCTTCAGCGAGCTTAACGAAACTAGGCGCCGGGGTAGCGATGCAATTTTGGAATTATTAAGGGAAAGACCCTTCGTAAGCAAGGAAGATGAGCAACAATTCAACGATACCAAAGCTAGCTATATATACTTCCTCGGCAAGGCAGGCAATCAGGCCGGGGCCCCTAGCCCCCGCCCGGCGAAAAGCCTTCCTTTCCCTTTGCTATCGCTTAGCGTTGCAGGTATAGCGGAAGGCCATGCTGCTTTAGAAGCGGGTGCGGATAGGGTGTATTTACATATGAGAGGCTTGGGGCAGGCTAATGCCCCCCCACGAAAGAATGATGTTAAAGGCCTGATAACGGCGGCGGAAAGGGCGGGCAGACAAATCATTCCGCTATTACCCCGAATAAGCCGTCCATCTGCTAAGCCCTGGCCGGCAATATTACCGCCGGAAGCTATATCGGCACTCATGGTGGGTAACCTAGGGGATTTGCATATCTGCCTGAACCGGGGCATAGATGTCTATACGGATTATAGCCTTAATGCATTCAATTCCTTTGCCCTAGGTTACCTCTTAGAACTAGGTGTAAAAGGGGTTTGTATATCCCCGGAATTGAATTGGAAACAGTTGCAAAGCCTCACTAATATTGATAAAGTTGAAATGCTGATTCATGGTGATCTGCTCCTGATGACCTCCCGACATTGTATTTTGGAAAGTATTCTGGGAAAAGGGGAGTCAATTTGCCCCGGTTATTGCAGAAAAGATGATTATTACCTGCGGGACGAGAAAGGCTTCGAATTTCCTATTCTGAGTGATAAAGATTGCCGTTTCTACCTTCTCAACTCTCGTACTCTTTGCATGATGGAGGACTTGGATAAACTAATTTTGTCAGGGGCAGGTAGCTTCAGGATTGAAGCTTACCGCTACAACGAAAAGCAGGTTTCCCAGATAACGGCTATTTACCGTAAGGCCCTACAAGAAATAAAGTGGGAACAGCGCCCGGATTTAGCTGAATACAAGCAACAGTTGCAGGATTATGCCTTATCCCCTTTTACCAAGGGGCATTATTACCGTGGAGTCCAATGATTATGTTAGTAGACGAAAAGACCCTAGTGAAACTAGAATATGACAAAATAAGGGATAGGCTGATTAAGCTTAGTGCCTTTGCCGGGGGGCAAAGAAAAGCCGAGGAAATGAAGCCCTCCAGCGATTATTCTGTGATTGTTACATGGTTGGATGAAACTGGTGAGGCTATGGAAGCCTTGCGCTTTTTTGAACCCTCTTTTTTATATGGACTAAAAACGGTAGAAACGCAATTAGCTAAGGTGAAGATGGGGGGGCTCCTTTCGCCGGCGGAATTATTGGAAATATACCATATCCTTAATTCCTCTCGCCAGATACAAAAACTATTTGCCCCCGGCAAATATCCCCGTTTGTTTTATTTATCTTCGCGGATAAATGATACGGGCACTTTGGCGGCAGAGATAAAGGATGCCATTAGTGAGGAATCAGAGCTAAAAGACGATGCCTCGCCGGAATTGAAAAAGTTGCGGGGGCAGATAAATGCTTTACGCCTGCGTATTCGTAATTATCTACAGGAATTCATTCGCTCGCAAGATACCCAGAAATGGCTGCAGGATAACCTGGTGACGGAACGGGAGGGGCGCTATGTGGTCCCGATTCGCCAGGAATATCGGCACGAGGTAAGGGGTATTGTTCATGATGAGTCGGCTAGCGGAGCTACCGTTTTTATCGAGCCGGTAGCGGTAGTTGAGAATAACAATCGTATCCGTGTTCTGCAAAGGGAAGAAAAAAGGGAAATAGAAAGGATATTGCGCAAACTTAGTGCGGCGGTAGGGCAATACCGGGTAGAAATAGCCGGTAATCAGGAAACCCTTAGTGAGTTTGATTTTATCTATGCCCGCGCACGCCTGGCATATAAAGAAGATTACTACCGCCCCGAGATTAACACCCAAGGCATATTGGAGATAAGCCGCGGAAAGCATCCCCTTTTGGGAAAGGATGCAGTACCCTTGGACATTCGCCTCGGAAGTGACTTTGATGTACTGGTAATAACCGGGCCAAATACCGGGGGGAAAACTGTAGCTTTAAAAACAGTAGGCCTTTTAACTCTCATGGCCCTAAGTGGCTTATTCATTCCCGCCCGGGAGAACAGTCGGATTTCTATTTTTCACAAGCTATTTGTAGATATCGGGGATGAACAAAGCATCGAACAATCCCTGAGCACCTTTTCCTCACATATGACTAATATCATCGATATATTGGGAAAGGCCGATAATAAGTCCTTGGTATTGATGGATGAAGTGGGAGCAGGGACTGATCCGGCTGAGGGGTCCGCTTTAGCCCGGGTTATGCTCGAAGAACTGATGCAACGGGAATCCCGGGTTATCCTCACCACGCACCAAAGCGAATTAAAATACTTTGCCTATCAAAAAGAACGGGTGAAAAACGCCTCGGTTGAATTCGACCCGGTAACTTTGCGGCCCACATATAAGTTGAGTATAGGGGTGCCCGGGCAAAGCAACGCCTTAGAGATAGCCGCACGACTAGGTTTGAAGGAAGAGTTAGTGCAACAAGCACGGCAGTTACTTCCCCGCCGGGAGATGGAAATAGGTAATATGATTCGCCATTTAAAAGAAAGCCAAAGCCAAGCGGATAAATCCCGCCAGGAGGCGGAGATATTATTGGCAGAACTGCGAGAAAAAGAACGGGCTCTATTACAAGACAGAGAAAGCTTTGAACAGGAAAATATGCAAATAATAGAGAAATCCCGATTAGAGGCGGAACGATATCTCCGGGATATAAAAAGGGAAGCCGATACGGCTATAGGGGAATTTAAAGAACTGATGAAGGAAAAAGAAAAGCCGCCTAAATGGCATGAAGTCGAGCAAGCCCGCCAGAAGCTCCGGCAGATAAAGGTTGATTATCCCGAAGAATCGGATGAAGACAATGAGTTTAACCCGACGAAAATAAAAGTAGGGGATTATGTAAGAATAAGAAGCATCAAACAAAAGGGTTATGTACTTGAAGGGCCCAATAGTCAAGGTGAGGTGTTAGTACAGGTGGGCATATTGAAGCTTAATGTTAACCAAGAACAACTGAGTCCTAGCCAGGATAAAGAAGAAATAATAAACCGAGGACGCCACCGGAGCTTTCTGGACAAAGCCCGGACTTTTTCCAAGGAGATAGATCTGCGGGGGCAGTTGGTTGAGGATGCCCTATATATGGTCGACAGGTATCTGGAGGATGCTAACCTTCTAGGCCTGGATTCGGTACGTATTATTCATGGTAAAGGCACCGGGGCCCTCAGGGCTGCGATTCGCCGTTATCTAAAAGACCAGCATTATATCAAAAGCTACCGCGATGGCTTGCGGGAGGAAGGCGGTCACGGGGTTACCGTCGTGGAATTAAACTAAAGCGACGGTGTGTATTTAACTCTAACGGGGAAACATAGGGAGGGTGCAAATGAAAGTCCTTTTGGATGCAGATGCCTGCCCCAAATCTGTCCGGCAGATTTGTTTCAAACTGGGCTCTAAATATGATGTGCCGGTGTGGACAGTAGCTAGTTTTAACCACAATATCGAATCCGATAATCATGTGATAGTCGGCAATGCTTCACAAGAAGCAGATCTAAAGCTAATGAATCTGACCGAAGCCGGTGACATAATCATCACCCAGGATTGGGGTCTAGCGGCCATGGTTTTAGGAAAGGGCGCAAAGTGTTTAAGCCCCATGGGGCATAGATTTCATCCTGAAAAAATTGATTTCCTGCTGGAAGAAAGGGAACTGAAGGCTAAACACCGTCGGGCCGGGGGCCGCACCAAAGGGCCTAAAAAACGCCTACCCCAGGATGATAAGCATTTCGAATGCAGCCTTGAAAACATATTGCGCCGTTATCTATAGTCCGATTACGTCATCGAATACCTCCCGGGCTTTCTTTTTATTTAATTGGTGATTCTCCAAGGAGCAGTAAGGGATGCTATCACCATTTTCCACTATGACCCTTTCCAGGTATTCTGGAGGGCATCCCCCTGATTGTAAAGGATTGGGTATATTAGCCCGGTACAGATTCCCGTTATGGCGCGGGTCGCGGCAGATATAGATTTCATTATTAAGTAAAGCAGGCAGGGAAAAGTCGTTGTGAATATCGCATTTTTCTGTGGGTATATCCTCCTTGGTAAAAGAGCGCATTTCCGGATGGGGGCAATATTTACCTGCTAGTTTTCCGGATTCCGGGCAGATAGAAACCATATTATGGGCATCGCATATTTCTGTAGGGATTCTGTTTTTAAGGCAATAATCGGTAAAGATCTGTTCTGGAGAACAGAGTTCCGAGGGGATTTTGCCCGATTTAGAACATACAGATACCGATACTATCCCGGCCGGCATAGGACGCGGTGAGGGATTTTTAATTCCATGGGCCTTCTGCATCATGGAACGGAACATAAGGGCGGGGTAGCTGCCACCATATACCTTATTCATGGTATGCTCCTTATCGTAACCCATCCATACGGCAGCTGAATAGCCGGGTGTTACACCACAAAACCAAGAATCCTTATATTCCTCTGAAGTGCCGGTCTTGCCCCCTGTTTGGACGCCGGGAACCCGGGCATTAGTACCGGTACCGGAACTGGCCACAGTTTGTAGCATGCTATTCATCAACCAGGCGCTTTCTTCAGACATAGCCCGGTGATATTCAGCTTTAAAATGGTAGATTTCCACCCCATCGGCATCAAGAATACGGGTTACACAATGGGGTTTAACATATAAGCCCCCATTGCCGAAGGCCCCATAGGCGGCTGCCATTTGGACCGGTGTAGCTCCATGGGTTAAACCTCCCAAGGAAAGGGGAGCCAAACTCAAGTCGTTGGTGCCGGGTGTGTCTACCAGATCTAACCCCAAGGATTTGCCGAAATCAAAAGATCTCCTTACCCCGACTTTTTCCAATATCTGCACCGCAAAGGTGTTAACTGAAAACTGCACCGCTGTCCTCATGCTAATTAAACCCCTATAATCAGGGTCGTAATTTTTCGGGCTCCAAATAGTGCTTCCCACCTTAATGGAAAGGGGCTCATCTACCAGGGTATAGAAGGGCATATAGCCTTCTTCCAATGCCGGGGCATATACCGTTATGGGTTTAATAGCAGACCCCGGTTGGCGAAAAGCATTGGTAGCCCGGTTGAATCCTCTTCTTTGCTCATAGGAGCGACCGCCTATCAGTGCTTTTATTTCCCCATTGCTATGATCGATTAAAGCCATGGCACATTGAATCTGTTCCCCATTTTTATGCTCGGAGGGGAAATTAGCTGGATTTCTGAAGTATTCTTCGGCGTGGCTTTCTAGCGGGGAATTCATAGTGGTGAAGATTTTAAGCCCTGAACGATAGATTGCATGATTCGGGTCTTCATAAATTTCACGTGCCTCCAGGATTTCCAGGGTTTCATCGATCACCGCATCAGTAAAGTAACCATACCTATTGCCGCTATTAAATGATTTTTTAAAAATTAACGGGACTTCGAAAGCCTGAAGGGCAGTATCCCGGTTGATATAGTTACAATCCACCATGCAATTTAGGACCATTTGCTGTCTAGCTTTGGCCCTATCATAAAACTGGAAAGGATTATAGGAGTTAGGGCTTTGTGGCAGACCCGCAAGCATTGCAGATTCGGCTAAGTTCAATTCACTTACATCCTTGCCAAAATAGGTATTTGCTGCGGCTTGTACCCCATAGGCACCAGCACCAAAATAGATCTTATTAAGGTACATACCTAAGATTTCATCCTTAGAATAATGGGTTTCCAGCTTAAAGGATAACAGGATTTCTTTAATCTTCCTTTCCCACTGTTTATCGAAGGTGAGGAAGGCATTACGGGCTAACTGCTGAGTTATAGTACTGGCCCCTTGTCCTGTTAAATCGCCTGATTGAAGGTTAGCTAGTACGGCCCGGGCAATACCCTTGAAGTTTACCCCGTGATGGCGGTAAAAATTCTGGTCCTCGGTAGCTATAAAGGCATTGATCAAGTCCGGCGGGACATCCGGCAGGCCAATCTCGGTCCTATTTTGTTCGGCATGCAACTCTGCCATAACTTTTCCTTGATCATCATATAAAAAGGTAGTGCTAGCACCGGAGAGTTGCTGCGGATCCCAGGCCGGGAGGTTTTGTGCGGCATAAACCAAAACACCTACCCCTACACCGGCGCAGACTAATACCGCTACCGCCAAAGGGATTAACCAGGCATAACGGCGTTTTTTAGTCTTTTTCTTTTTTTGCTTATCTGTAGACATCTGTTTTTTAATTCCTCCTATAACGGACTAAGGAATGGGACGGCAAGGGCATATCGGAACGATAATTGTCCTATAGTTTCTTATTATAGATACATAATTAGTATTTGACAAAGTTAAGAATTTTCCTGCTTATGTTTCATGGGAGGCCGTGTAGGAAATCATATAAACAATATGCTTATAACGTGCAAATTATTGCAGTACTATTGATTCAGTGCTATATTTTTATGAGCGAGGAGGTAAGGTAGTGGACGAAAAAACTGTGCTAGCAGAGGTTAATCGGCAAATGGGACTCATCCGCCGGGGTGTGGCCGAAATTATCCCCGAGGAAGAATTGAAACGGAAACTTATCCGTTCTATCAAGGAAAAACGCCCCCTGAGGGCCAAACTGGGTCTTGACCCTACCGCCCCGGATATTCACTTGGGGCATACGGTAGTCTTGAATAAGCTGCGCCAATTCCAGGATCTGGGCCATGAGGTCCATCTTATTATCGGGGACTTCACCGGCCGCATCGGTGATCCTTCCGGAAAATCAGAGACCCGAAAACAACTAAGCGAAGAGGAAATAATGCATAATGCCGCGACCTATCAGGAACAGATATTTAAGGTGTTGGATAGTAATAAGACCTTTATTCACTTTAACAGCAGTTGGCTAATGCAGCTCAAATTGGCGGATGTGCTCGGTCTTGCCGCCAAATACACCGTAGCGCGCATGTTGGAAAGGGACGACTTTTCCAAGCGTTATCATGAAGGATTGCCGATAGGGATACATGAATTTATGTATCCTTTGATGCAGGCCTACGATTCAGTAGAGTTGCGGGCGGATATAGAATTAGGGGGAACAGACCAAAAGTTCAACCTACTGGTAGGGCGTAATTTGCTCCGTGAATACGGTTTGGAGCCGCAGGTGGCTCTTACCATGCCGATATTGGAAGGAACCGACGGGGTGCAAAAGATGAGTAAAAGCCTGGGTAATTACATAGGGGTCAATGATGAAGCCTATGAAATGTTTGGCAAAACCATGTCCATCCCGGATGAACTAATCACCCGTTATTTCGAACTTTTAACCCAGTTGCCGATGGATAGTATAAAGGAAATGCAGGAAGACATGGAAGCGGATAGGCTCAATCCTCGGGATGCCAAAATGCGGCTAGCAAAAGAGATAATAAAAATTTATCACAATGAGGAAGATGCCAATAAAGCAGAGGAAAGGTTTAAACTGGTGTTTTCCCAGGGGGATATCCCAGAGGACATACCGGTAATAGAAAGCAGTGAAAAAGAGGTTTGGCTACCCAAGTTTCTCCAGGACAATACCTTAGTTGCTTCAACTAGTGAAGGACGGCGGATGATTAAACAGGGTGCAATCAGAATCAACGGGGAAAAATACCGGGATGAAAAGCTACTGCTCCAGGATGATATGGTAGTGCAAGTGGGTAAGCGGAAATTTTGCCGTTTGCGTTTGAGTTAAGGCTGGTGAGCCCAGGCATTATGATTGTTTAATATTGGCAGGGAAGGGACATTAAGACCGAAAAAGGCTGCCTATAACAGGCAGCCTTTTTCTAAGGCTTTCATGGTCCTTTGCATTTCATCGAAATGTCCTTCGAAAAAAATAGCATGCCCTTTAACCCCGGGGTATTCCAAAGAGATCAGCCTAATAAAGGTAAAACCGACTTCTTCTAGCTGGGCCCGGTTAGTTTTGCGTATGATATCCAGTTGGTCGTCACTTAGTTTTCTCACCGCACAGTAAATATCTTTGCCCTTGCTATTAGTCAATGTAGTAGCGATAAGGGTCCGCAATTTATCCGCCTCATTTCTATATACACATAATAAGACCACCCTGGCTAGAGTGGTCTCTTTTAACTATGGTAGCCCCAAGGGGAGTCGAACCCCTGTCTCCGCCGTGAGAGGGCGGCATCCTAGGCCTCTAGACGATGGG
>CAYRCG010000005.1:0-33912 GCA_964422685.1 uncultured Syntrophomonas sp.
ACCAACCCCCATGGCCGGGGACCACAAACAACGATGAAAAGGGAGTTTGGAGTCTCTTGAACGGTAAGGGATAGCGGGCAGTTACTAATTCTCCTCACCCCTCACCCCTCACCCCTCACCATTTCATACTAACCCCCATGACCTAGTGCTGCCCCCCATATTTACTATATACGACTAATCTGCTATAATTCTCACGGTATTTGTTGTATTAAACAAAGGAGGCTCGGGAAAGTGTTTGGGAGTTTTGATGAGGCGCTGGATTATTGCAATGAACACGCTATCCGGATGATAGATTTCAAAATAATAGACCTATTGGGAAGGTGGCACCACCTAAGCATTCCTTTAGGCCGTTTCAAACCGGAGATATTGGAATATGGTATCGGTTTTGATGGCTCCAATTATGGTTTCGCCCCGGTGGAAAATAGTGATATGGTATTTATACCCGACCTCAGCACAGCGGTATACGATCCCTTTACTGCTATTCCTACCCTTAGTATGATAGGCGATATTTTTGTTATAGCGCAACCGGATAATTATCGTTTTGACCAGGATCCGAGAAGCATAGCCGTCAAAGCGGAAGAATATATGAGGTCTACCGGTATCGCGGATGAAATGAGGATTGGACCGGAATTCGAATTCAATGTTTTTGATCATATTAGTTACGAGTGTACACCTAGGCGAAGTGCTTATACCATAGATGCCCCGCAGGCCATGTGGAATAGCGGGGATAATGAAAGGCAGAACCTGGGTTATAAAATCCCTTCGAATGGTGGTTATCATATAGCACCCCCACAAGATATACTTTATGATCTACGCTCACGAATATGTTTATTAATGGAGGAGAATAGGATTCCGGTTAAATACCATCACCACGAGGTAGGTGCCCAGGGACAGATGGAAATTGAGGTGGAATTCGGGCCTTTGCGGGAGATGGCAGATAAGACCTTGTTGGCAAAATACCTTATAAAGAACTTGGCTTTTAGGGAGGGTAAAACGGTAACTTTCATGCCCAAACCTATTTTCGCTGAAGCCGGTAACGGCATGCATGTACATATGCACCTATTCAAAAAAAGTGAACCCTTATTTTACGATGCTGATGGCTATTCTAATCTGAGTGAACTAGCTTTGAAGTTTATCGGCGGTATCTTACAACACGCTCCGGCCTTGTTGGCCCTCACTAACCCTAGTACTAATTCTTATAAACGCTTAATTCCGGGTTATGAAGCCCCGGTAAGCCTTTGTTTCGCTACTGCCAATCGCAGTGCGGTAATCCGGGTACCGGCATATGCCAAAAGCCCTTATCACAAGCGTTTTGAATTCCGTTCTTCTGATGCTACCTGCAACCCCTATTTAGCCTATTCTGCTATTTTATTGGCGGGATTGGACGGGGTGCAAAAGGGCATTGACCCGGTAGCAGCGGGCTTTGGTCCCTATGATATGAATCTATACCAACTACCACCGGAAGAACAGGCGAAAATAAAATCCCTGCCTCGTTCATTGGATGAAGCTCTGGATGCATTGGAAAAGGATTATGAATTTCTGCTGGCCGGGGGGGTATTTCCCCGGCGCTTAATTGAGATTTGGCTGGAGTATAAGCGCAGGGAAGCGAGGAAGGTTAATGAACTCCCTCACCCGATTGAATTCGAACTCTATTATGATCTATAAGAAGAAAGCGACAGATGGAAGCTTTCCTGCGGATTGCTTCCCTTTGCATACTTATCAGAGGGGGAGGTTATAGGTATAAAAGGGTGGAAAAAGGTGTTTGCCTTTATGCTATAGTTATTCCGCCAGCACATTGATGCCGCCTATTTTGCCGTAGGTCTTAGTTACCGGTTTTACTGACATGTTTACCTTGCCGTCTTCTTCCATTAGGGCATAGAAGTCGGGAAACTGTTTGCGCGGCAGTATGGCTGTCAATACTAATCTCTCTCTGCCCTCCATACCATAGCCTAGGGTGGTGGTTACCGAATAACCCTGCTCCCGTAAACTATCCGCCAAAAGCTTGCCCTCTGCCGGATGTTTATAGATATCTATTTCCAGTTGGCCGAAGGCCAGCTTCTTTTCGATTATGTTGGCTAAGAAAACCCCGGACAACCGCCCTAAAGCAAAGGCGAATACATATCCGTAGCCGGAAGAAGCCGCGATTAGTTTAAAGGCATAAATAAATACCAGGGCATCGATAAAAGTAATCAAATAGACTGGCTTAATCGTTTTCTGGGCCAAAAAGGTTGTCTTTAGGTTACTCATACAGGTGCTAAACACGTTTAGACCGAAAATTATCAATGACTCCAATACAAATGTAGATATATTCCTTACCTCCTTTCTGCAAAATAAAATGCCCCTGTCAATCAACAGGAGCACTATTTTAGATTTCCTATGGTGTGTAGACCCTTTATATTATTACATTATTTTCACTATTTGTCAAGGGGAAGCAGTTCCGGGAAAATCCGAGGAAGGAAAAAAATGAGGGGGCAGCCATAAGGCAGGATATAGAGCGCATTTGTAGAAGTATTCAATAGAAATGTTTTTTTGAATCCTATGCCTTGCGGGCCACAACTGCTCCGAATGATAGGGGAAGATTCCCCGCTATGTTCGGAACGGTAGGGTGTTCTGTCATTGCGGGGAGCGAAGCGGCGTGGCACTCCTAACGAAATTAATCAGAAAGGTAGAATGTTGAAAGGGATGGGGCAGGGACGTTGTGCCTGGAATGGAAATACTAACAATTGTATATAGCCCTAGCGCCGTTAATAATGATGAAAAGTGAACTTTTCCCAAATAAACAGGGGGTGGCAGAATGAAAATCAATATGCCAGAAAACGTGCAAACGATTCTAGACCGGCTACATAGTAATGCTTACCAGGCTTATATTTACGGTGCCTGCATCCGCGATTTCCTATTGGGCAAAGAACCAATAAGTTGGGATATCACTACTAATGCCCTGCCTAACGATGTGGTACTTATTTTCGAGGAAAAGGATGGCTTTACCAGTATTCCTTCTGTAGAAGACTATGGAACAGTTGCGATACATTATCAAGGGGAGAGCTACCTGATAAATACCTTCCGTAGCGGGGAAGAAAGGCGATTCTCTGATGATTTAAATAAGGATCTGTTGCACAAGGACTTTACCATTAACTCTATCGCCTATAATGAACAGGTAGGGGTAGTAGACCCCTATAATGGGGTAGGGGATATTGAGCAGGGTTTAATCCGCTGTGCCCGGAATCCCTACGAGCATATCCGGGAAGATAGCGCAAGGGTTCTAAGAGCGGTAAGATTTGAATCCCAGTTGGGCTTTGCCATAGATACGGAATTATTGCGGGCTATGAAGGCTCTAACCGACGATGTCCCGGATGCCGATTCAGCCAGTGTGCGTAATGAAATTATTCAGATATTACTAAGTGAAAAACCATCCCGGGGTATACGCCGTATGTTGGAACTAGGCTTATTGGAAAGACTCATACCTGAGATTATATCTACCGTAGGTTTCGATACCCATAGTTCATATCATGATAAGGATGTTTTTGAACACAGTTTAGTGGTTTTAGATAATACCGAGCCCAACCTGACTCTTAGATTAGCGGCCCTTTTACACGATATCGATAAGCCTAATTGCCTTACTATAGATGATGATGGAGAGGGGCATTGCTATGGTCACGCTAGTAGCGGTAGTGAAGCAGCCCGGGTAATTATGGAGCGCTTAAAATTCGACCGCAAGACCATTAGGGCAGTAACTGCCCTAATCAAAGAACACATGAATGATTTTAGTAATACCAGCGATCTCAGCATAAAAAGGCTAATAAGAAGGGTGGGACCGGATAATATCGATCGTCTATTCGAGCTGCAATTGGCAGATATCAAAGGTTCCGGGTTATCTAGCCGAGACCCGGAAAGAATTATGAAAATATGCAATAAGTGTTTTGAGGTCCTATCCCGCCAGGAACCTTTAACGGTTCACGATTTGGATATAAGCGGCTATGATTTGCTTTCCCTGGGTTTTCCCCCAGGCAAGGAAATAGGGAAAGCTATGGATTACCTTCTGGATCAGGTGATCGATAACCCTGCCCTTAACCAAAGGGAGACACTTGTTGCTTTATTGCAGGACTACAAGTTATAGAAAAAGAAAATTCAAAAGCCCATAAGCCCTTCCCGGTAGTTAATGGAGACCGGGAAGGGCTTTTTTAATTGTTCAGCATAAAAAAATTTGCTTCCCCCTTTTTTTGATGCTGATTAACACAGACCCTTCGGGCGCAGATGGACGCTGGTTTATACGTAGCGGAGAATCTTTACCCCGCTATTTTCATAAGGTTTTTAGCCACCGGGCTATGAAGGGTTAATTGAGCTAGGAGCAAGGGGGGATTTTCGGGGCTGTAAGTATAAAAGACCTGGGATTTAAGCAAAATAGGAAAAGTAATTTTAAAGGAGGTAGTTCTTTTGCAGGTGAAAGTATCGGAATTTGTCGGAGAGTCCAGGAGGAGTTGGCAAGACGCGGTGGAAAATGCAGTTAGCGAAGCCTCGCGGGATATCAATAACATCTCCGGGGTCGAGGTAGTTAATTGGACGGCTAATTGCTCGGATAATAAGATCGTAGAATACAAGGCCAATATCAGGATAGCCTATTTAGGCTAGTTATTATCTTGGGGACTACCCCAGAACAGGATGCTTAGGGCAAAGGGTAGTTCCCCTTCTTTGAACAAATAATAATAGCATAAATAGTTCTTCCGCCGCCGGTGTTGCCCTTGCATAGGTCGTGTGTGAAGTATTTATGAGAACAAATGCATAACCATTACTTTTTGTAGCGGAATCACCGCTACACCTAGAAGGAGGTTGATTTTTTGAATACACCTGATCCCAGGCGTTGGAAGAAAATACAGGTAGAAGAATATGAAGGCCTGGTACAGCAAACGGAACCTCGCCCCCCTATTCTTAAACATTGTCTTTGGGCGTTTGTCGTAGGTGGCATTATCTGCCTTTTGGCACAATTAATACTGAATTACCTGCTCAGTCAGGGTGTAGGCAAAATCGATGCCGCCTCCTATACATCGGTGATAATGATATTCTTAGGGGCATTCCTTACCGGAATCGGAATCTACGACGAACTGGGGAAAAGAGCAGGTGCCGGCTCCATTGTTCCCATAACCGGGTTTGCCAATGTCATAGTGGCATCGGCTATGGAGTT
Organism: uncultured Syntrophomonas sp.; assembly: GCA_964422685.1. Classification (GTDB taxonomy): domain Bacteria; phylum Bacillota; class Syntrophomonadia; order Syntrophomonadales; family Syntrophomonadaceae; genus Syntrophomonas. The sequence goes on from CAYRCG010000005.1 coordinate 5,177, forward strand.
TAAACGGGAAGGCTATATATTCGGGGTAGGAGCCCGTATTTTTACGGTAGCGGGTCCAACTCTGCTTTTCGGCTTTGTGGTCGCTGTTCTTATAGCTTTAATCAAAGTATTTATAATCAGTTAAATGTGATAAAGGGGGATACTATGCCGGCGAAAAAGAAACGAGGAGAGCAGACCTTAGTATTTGATAAGCCTCCTATCATTACGTCTTGGGCTTCCATAGTAGGTCCTATGGAGGGGCGAGGGCCATGGGTTCAGGATTTCGATTGGATCATGGAAGATTACCTTTTCGATGAAGAATCTTGGGAAAAAGCCGAAAACAAGATGCTTCGGGAAAGTATAAAAAAAGCTCTGAATAAAAGAAATTTTGATGAAGCCGATGCGGAAATTCTCCTGGCAGGGGATTTGTTAAATCAATTAGTATCCGCCAATTATGCCGCTCGGGAACTGGGGATTCCCTTTCTAGGTCTTTATGGTGCCTGTTCCACTATGGCCGAATCCCTTTTATTAGCGGCTATCCTTGTTGACGGGGAATACTTCGAAAGGGTGCTGGCTAGCGCCTGTAGCCATCATTATACAGCCGAAAGGCAATTCCGTTTCCCGGTGGAACAAGGGGTGCAGAAAACCCCCAGCTCCCAATGGACAGCTACCGCTGCCGGAGCGGTATTATTGGAGCCTGTCGGTACCGGTCCCCGTATAACTGCAGTAACTATCGGGAAGGTTATTGATATGGACCAAAAGGATACCAGCAATATGGGTAGTGCCATGGCCCCGGCAGCTGCCCATACTATACGAACCCATTTTAAGGATCTTAACCGGCCCACGGATTATTATGATTTGGTTATAACCGGTGACTTAGGGAAAATAGGTATGGCTATTATCCGGGAACTATTTATTAAGGACGGCCTGCAACCCGAGCCTAGGTATAGTGATTGCGGTGTTCTGCTTTACGATGATTTCAAAGAGGTGAATGCCGGAGGCAGCGGCTGCGGCTGTTCCGCCAGTTTCCTTTGCGGTCCTTTATTAAATAAGATGAATTCGGGTGAGATGAATAGGTTACTTTTTGTTGCTACCGGCGCCTTGATGAGTCCGATCACCAGTTTTCAGGGAGAAAGCATTCCTGCGATTGCCCATGCAGTCGCCATAGAGAACTAGGGAGGAATAGTAATGGGGACACTATATATGGCATTTCTTATCGGAGGTCTTTTCTGTCTTATCGGGCAACTGATAATGGACCTGACCAAAAGTAGCATAACTCCGGGGCATATATTAGTTGGTTATATTTCAGGAGGGGCCCTGCTTAGCGGGTTGGGACTATATGAACCCTTGGTCAAAATCGGTGGTGCGGGTGCGACCATTCCCTTATCTGGTTTTGGCCATCTTTTGACCCAGGGGAGTCTGAAAGCCGTAGAACAAAAAGGACTATTGGGGGCTTTCAGCGGGGGAGTGGAAGCTGCTGCCGCCGGAATAACCGCAGCGGTAGTTTTCGGCTACTTGGCCGCAGTTTTATTCAATCCGAAGGGATGATTTAGTTGTTTAAAAAAGGTGCCAACCTCTATCTAGGTAAAAACTATGATAAAAACCTGGATATGATTAAGCAGGAATTAGCTGAAGGGGAGAACTTTGATCTTATCGTGCGCGAGGTACGAGTGGGGGGTAGAAGGGCAGCTCTAATCTGTTTGGACGGTTTTGTGAAGGAAATAGTCTTGACAGAATGCATGAAATCCCTTGCGGCGTTGAAGAAGGAAGTGCTCGTATCAAGTACCATCAAGGGCATCCTGGAAAAGGGTATTCCCTATGTAGAACTAGATATGGAGAACAAAATAGATGAGTTGCTTTTTTCCGTGCTATCCGGCTCGGTTTTGCTTATTGTAGAAGGCAGTGAACAAGCCTTTATAATAGACCCCCGCAGCTATCCGGCCCGCGACCCGGAGGAACCGGATATCGAAAGAGTTGTTCGGGGTTCCCGCGATGGTTTTACCGAAACACTGGTTTTTAATACTGCTCTTTTACGCAGGCGGATAAGGGACCCGAAGCTGCGGATAGAATTGTTGCAGGCCGGCAAAAGGTCTAAGACGGATATCTGTGTATGCTACCTCAAGGATGTAGCGGATCCGGAATTAGTCGAGGATATAAAGTCTAGAATATCCGCTATTGCTATAGATGCTTTGCCCATGGCGGAAAAATCGGTGGAAGAGCTGATTATGCCCGGCGTTTGGTGGAATCCTTTTCCCAAGGTTCGTTATACGGAAAGGCCCGATGTGGCGGCGGTGCATCTATTCGAGGGTCATGTGCTGATAATGGTGGACACCTCTCCCAGTACCATGATTCTGCCCGTTACCTATTTTCACCACCTGCAGCATGCGGAGGAATACCGGCAAAGTCCTAGTGTAGGTATATACATAAGATGGGTGCGCTTTATAGCGGTAGCAGCCTCTGTTATTATTACGCCACTATGGCTTTTGCTGGCCTTGTCTCCGGAGATTTTGCCGGCATCATTAAAGTTTATCGGTCCCAAAGAAATGGGAAATGTGCCTATTTTTCTGCAGTTTGTTATAGCCGAAATCAGCCTGGATATGATGCGTATGGCTGCTATACATACGCCATCACCCCTGGCCACTGCACTGGGGGTTATCGCAGCCCTATTAATCGGGGACATAGCAGTAAAGATTGGGCTCTTAATACCGGAGGTAATACTTTACACCGCTATGGTAGCGATAGGCTCTTTTTGCACCCCCAGTTATGAAATGGCCATGGCCAATCGCCTAATGCGATTTTTTATCCTTCTGGGGACAGGATTTTTCCGTTTACCCGGCTTTATAGTAAGCAGCATTTTAGTCATACTTTTGGCCGGTTTTACCAAGTCGTTGAAGGTGCCTTATCTGTGGCCCCTGGTGCCTTTTAATTTCCGCGCTCTTAAGAATGTTTTGTTCCGTTCACCGGTTACCACCCATAACCGGCGCCCGGAAATCTTGCATACCCTGGATAGGAGCCGGCAACCGGGCCCAGCTTTTAAAAAGAGGAGGGAGGAATAATGAGCAAGGTAGGTATACCTCGCAGTTTATTCTATTACTATTATTATCCCTTATGGAAAAGCTTTTTTTCGGATTTGGGAGCTGAGGTAGTCACCTCCGGGTCGAGCAACCGGCATACGGTGGAAAAAGGGATAGAGTTGGCAGTTGATGAAAGCTGTTTTCCCATCAAACTTTACCTGGGACACGTAGCGCAACTGTGCCGAGAAAAACTGGACTATCTATTTGTACCCCGCTTGGTTAGCTTGGAAGAACGCAGTTATATCTGTCCTAAATTTATGGGGTTACCGGATATGGTTAGGGCTTTGCTGCCGGATACCCCCCCCCTAATAGATATAACAGTCGATTTAAGCCGCGAAGAAAAAAGCTTTCAGCGGGATGTTATCCGGGTAGGACAGCTATTTACCCGCCACAAACAACGGATTAAAATGGCCTACCGGCATGGTTATGAGGAATTGCGTTTATGCCGTGCCCTGGCCGCTCAAGGTTTAACTATGAAAGAAGCCATAAGCGTTTGGGAAGGTGGAGAAACGGCGGATGTGTCGGAAACCGATCTCAACATCGGCGTTTTGGGACACGGTTACTCCCTTTATGATGAGCGTATCAGTCTAAACCTGATAAATCGCTTGCGCGGGATGAATTGCCATGTCCTCCTACCGGAGCATTTGGATAGCGACGAGGTGGAGAGGGAAGCGGCTACGATAGAAAAAAGGGTTTTTTGGACCCTAGGACGCAAAATGCTGGGGAGTGCCCTGCACCTAAACACCAGGACGGACATTGATGGGATAATCTATCTGGCTTGTTTCGGTTGTGGCCCTGATTCACTTATCGGAGAAATAATCGAGCGCAAAGTACGGGATACGAAACCCTTTATTCTGCTTACAGTTGATGAGCATAGCGGGGAAGCCGGAATAGTAACCAGACTGGAGGCTTTCTGCGATATGTTGCGGCGAAGGAGGAATTACGGAAGTGAAAATAAGCTTTCCCCATATGGGGTATCTCTACATTCCCTTGAAAACACTATTTAAAGGTCTGAAGCTAGAGGCTATCGCTCCGCCACCGATAAGTCAAAGAACTGTAGAATTGGGATTAAAGCATTCCCCGGAATATGCCTGTCTGCCCTTGAAGATTAATATAGGCAATTTTATTGAAGCCCTGGAACAGGGAGCTGATACCATCGTTATGGCTGGGGGATGGGGGCCTTGCCGTTTCGGTTATTACGCCCAGGTGGAAAGGGAGATACTGCGGGATCTAGGTTATAACTTTAAGATGGTTATACTAGAAGCCCCGGACTCGCGCATCTCCGAGCTGCTGTTACAATTAAAAGCCTTAGGAGAGAAGGCTTCCCTCCGAGAAGCTTATCAAGCTCTTCGCTTTGCCTGGAAGAAGTTAACTGCTATCGAAGGGCTGGAAAAACATTTGGAATATTCCTTGCCTCGGGCTATAGATAAAAACGGGATGGAAGCAATCTTTGAACAAGCCATAAAGGAGATTGATGAGGCTGAAAGCCGAGAGGAAGTAGAAGAAATCAGCCGGGAAAGCTTAAAGAAGATGGAAAGGGCGCCCTTTAACAGCGAAGGGATCCTAAATATCGGTCTGGTAGGCGAGATATATACCATACTGGAACCGAGCTGTAACTGCCAGGCGGCTCGCTCCTTGGGGCGTTTGAACGCTCAGGTTAGCCGCTCTATTTATATCAGTGATTGGGTTAATGATCATCTTTTTGGCGGTTATTTGCGCAAATCTAACCATAAACAGCTCATGAAGTCCTCCTGCCCTTATTTAAACTATGAGGTTGGCGGTCATGGCCGGGAAACCGTCGGTTCTGCGGTGGATTTTGCCCACCGGGGTTATGATGGGGTAATCCAGATTGCCCCTTTGACTTGTATGCCAGAGATTGTCGCCCAGTCGGTGTTGGGGAAAGCTAGTGAGGAACTTAATATACCCTGCATGACCTTATATTTTGATGAGCATTCCGGGGCGGCCGGAGTATATACCAGGCTAGAAGCCTTTTGCGATATGTTGCAAAGGAAAAGGGATTTACCAACCGGTTCGTTACTAAGGGAAGCCTAAACCGATAGGTTAGAAAGAAGGGAAGATGCAATGAAGCTCTATTTAGGCGTAGATATCGGCTCGGTCAGCAGCAACTTCATTCTGCTGGATCAGAACGGTCATGTCTATCGCAAACTTTATTTGCGCACTTTGGGCAATCCGGTAAAAGCCTTGCAGGATGGTTATGCACGCATCTGTGATGGTATGGCTAAACCCGAGGGGAAAATAAGGGCCGTCGGTTGCACCGGTAGTGGGCGTCATCTGGCGGCGGTTTTACTAGGGGCCGATGTGGTAAAGAATGAAATAACCGCCCATGCCGTAGCAGCCTCCCATCTATACCCGGGGGCTAAAACCATATTTGAAATAGGGGGGCAAGATTCCAAGATAATAATTCTGCGCAACGGCATAGTGCACGATTTTGCCATGAATACCGTATGTGCGGCCGGTACCGGCTCTTTTTTAGATCAGCAATCAGCCCGTCTTAATATCCCCATACAGGAATTTGGGGAATACGCGATAAAATCTGCCCATCCGGTAAGGATTGCCGGCCGTTGTGGGGTTTTTGCCGAATCAGATATGATTCATAAGCAACAGATGGGCTACCCCGTGGAGGACATTATTATGGGGCTTTGTGAGGCTTTGGTAAGAAACTATCTGAATAACGTAGGCAAGGGTAAGAAAATCGAGGAACCGGTGGTTTTCCAGGGCGGAGTTGCGGCAAATCAGGGTCTGGCCCGAGCTTTTGAAAAAATACTAGGCTTGAAAATAAATGTACCCGAGCATTATGAGGTTATGGGGGCGGTTGGGTCGGCTATCTTAGCCCAAGAGCATCATACGCTAAGCCAGAGCCCCAGCAGTTTCCGCGGGGATAATTTTATATTAGAAGGTAATTTTACTTCCAGTAGCTATGAATGCTCCGGCTGCCCCAACTTCTGTGAAGTGGTCTGCATTAAACGCGATAATCAGGTTTTGGCCTATTGGGGGGACCGCTGTAAAAAGTGGGAAAGCTCCATAAAACCCGATCAGGATAGGCTTAAAGTGGTATGAGAGCGTAAGACGAAGGGCGACGCTACTGTCATTGCGAGGAGCGCAGCGACGTGCAATCTTCCCTTAGGCGTGAGGCGTGAGGCGTGAAGCGTGAGGGGGGTAATAGCGACTAGATACCATTGCAAGTAATCTTCCCTTAGGCGATATGCTTTGCGGGGGTAAGATTCCTCGCTGCGCTCGGAATGACAAGGGCTGCGCTCGGACTGACAAGGGCTGCGCTCGGACTGACAAGGGCAACAGGGGTTTCCGGTGCAATTTTTCGACGCAGATTTTCGCTGATTATGATTTTCGCTGTTCTTAGGGCTTACTAAAGGATAATATCAGTGTTAATCAGCGCCCGCAGGGTCAGTATAAATCAGTGTCTAAATCATATTGACCTCCATGACCCGAGGTCATAAAAAATGATGAAAAGGGAGTTTGAGGGTTTTTGAATGGTAAGGAATAGTTGGTAATTACCGATACCCCTTACCCCTTACTAATTACTTTCCCGCTATAACGCAGAATTCCTTCAATCATACCTTGTAATTGTTGAGCGCGACGGGTGCTAGTGTGCAATCTATGCACCATCTTGTAGCCTTGCCGGGCAATGCGGAGTCTTTTCGTCTCGTGCTTTAGGTAATAGTCCGCCTTTCGCTCGAAGTTTTGCTCATTAATCTCCACAAAATGAAATCCCGGGACGAAGCCTAGGTCCAGAAGTTCCCCGGAGGAGGGTGCTAGTAATAATGTGTTGCAAGCCAAAACCTCGAAATACTTCAAAAGCGGGTACTTATAGATAGAATCACAGCTTAGAAATATTTTAGCTCGGTTTATTTCCCGGGCGTAGTTAACTCCAACGAATATACTTTCCATTTCCTCCGGTGAGAAATGCCTATAGCCGGGGTGTTGGTGGTAGACAAATCCCGGTTTTACCTTCATCCTCTCCCAGATCTTAGAACGCAAAGAATACACATATTCGTGTAAGGCTCCCATCATAAGGCAATCTATTTTTTTGGGCAAATGATAATCTTTATAAACACTCGGGTTAATATGATGAGGTAACCAGCTTGTTTTAGCCTGCCATTGGGGAAACCAATCCTTAAATCTATCCCGGTAACGAGTAAAAATCCAAGTAAGATTCCTGTCTTGTAAGGCTTCTTTGCAGGAATCATGGTGCAAATCGTGCAAATAATAGGCATAGGGTATGCTGAGTGAGGAGAGTCCAGCAATAACCGGGCTATTGATTTCGCCGGGCTCATTAACCAGCACAAAATCAGGTATCGCTGGCAATTGGGCTAGGATGTCAGTTATTGCCCCACTTTCATGCCACAAATACAGCTCTAGTAGATTTCCTAAAGCCGTCATCAAAGAGTGAAAGCTAGAGTCGAGATATCGGCGGAAGTCACCGCTTATGACCAGTAGTTTCATCTGTATCACCAGCTTCCTTAATCTTGACTAACTTGAGTAACGGGAGATGCTAGCGGATCATTGAAGCCCGGTTTTAAGTATTATTCTTTGTTACTGTAATACAGTATGAACTAATCCGCTTCCGGGTTCCAAATAGCTTACAGTCTAACGGGGGTAACCTACACTCCTCACTATTCCATATTTTTGGCGATTACATTTGAAGAAAAACCACTGATGATATATAATTTTGGCAAGAGTTCTATACTTGACGCTGGGGGAGCTCGGTTTGGGCTGAGCTGAGATAGAGGGAGAGCCTCTGACCCTTTGCACCTGAACTGGTTAATGCCAGCGGAGGGAAGCGCTTACCTGCTTTTAACAGGTTAACCTTTGCTGGTTAACCTGTATTTTTGTTCTTAACCCGTTCCTAACCAATTATAAGGAGGTATATTTTTTGCGCAAGATTTTAACTATAGCCGGCTCCGATTCCTGTGCGGGGGCGGGAATCCAAGCAGACACCAAGACTATCCATGCCCTGGGGGCTTATGCCTTAACGGTTATTACCGCCGTAACCGCCCAGAATACCCGGCAGGTATCGGCGGTTCAGGAAGTCAATCCCGAGATAATTGAAAAACAGCTGGATGCCATCTTTTCGGATATTCGCTTAGATGGGGTTAAAATTGGGATGTTGGGAAGCGCGGGAACTATACGGGCAGTAAGCGGTTTTTTAGCCTCCTTTTACCAAACCGGTACCTACCGTAAAAAACAAACCGCCGGATTTATTCCCCTGGTAGTCGATCCGGTGATGATAGCTAAGAGCGGGGATCGCCTGCTGGAGGAGGAAGCGATAGAATCCCTAAAAAAAGAGCTCCTGCCGCTCGCCACTGTAATCACCCCTAATCTTATGGAAGCCGGGGCCTTGTTAGGGCGAGAAGTTAACGGTTTGGAAGAAATGAAAGAAGCCGCTCAAGAATTACTGGAATTTGGCTGCTCATGGGTTATAGTCAAAGGGGGACATCTCAAGGGAGAACCGGTGGATATATTGGCAGGCAAAGATTCCCTTTATTCGTTGGGGGGTCAGCGGGTAGATACCAATTGCAATCATGGCACAGGCTGCACCTTTTCCGCGGCTCTGGCCACCATGATGGGTCAGGGCTTAGCCCTGCCGGCAGCCGCTATTCGGGCTAAAGCCTATGTGGAACATACTTTGCAAAACGGCTTTGCTATAGGTGAAGGGGTAGGAATACTCCGTCACCTTTCTGCTCAGATTCCTTGGGAGCCGGAGAAGATGTAGGGTGATGATAACTAATAAAGGGGGAATTAGATGCTTGATTATTGTGCGGAAATATGGGATGAGGTCAGAAGTAGAAGGCCCTTGGTGCATTGCATTACCAATTATGTAACCGTAAATGATGTAGCGAATATCATCCTGGCCGCCGGTGCTTCACCGGCTATGGTGGAACATCCGGCGGAAGCTATAGAATTTGCTCCTTTGGCCCAAGCCCTTTATTTTAATCTGGGTACCCTTACCGGGGAACAGGAAGCGGCGATGCTAGAGGGCAGGTGGGCTGCCGCCTCCCGGAGGGTTCCCCTAGTTCTCGATCCGGTGGCCTGCGGGGTGATCGGGCGCAAGGTTGGTCTAATAGAAAGAATGAAGTCATTGGGCAGAATCCAGGTATTGAAAGGAAACACCGCTGAAATGAAAAGTCTGGCCGGTTTAGCCGCACGGGCTATAGGGGTTGATTCTGTGGACAAGGGTGAAGGTTTGGAAGAAGCCTGTCTGCAATTGGCCATCAAAAATAGATTGGTTGCGGTTGGCACCGGGGAGATTGATGTTGTGGCTGAGGAAGACCGCTATGCGCGTATACACAACGGGACTCCGTTATTCCAAAGTATTACCGGTGCCGGTTGTATGGCCGGGGGGGTAATAGCCTCCTGTGTGGCGGCGGCGCCGGAGGAAGCATGGTGGGCCAGTATAACCGGCTTATTAGCATTTAACCTGGCCGGAGAAAGGGCGGCTAGCCACTCGGGTAACCGCCCCGGTACTTTTCGCACCCTAATTTTTGACGAACTTTTCGTTCTAAAAGGTGAAGAGCTAGTGAGGGAAGGACGTGTGGAGTGTTAAAAACCGACTATTCCCTATATCTGGTTACTGAGCGCAGTCTCCTCCGGGGCCGCAACCTATTGGATGAGGTTAGAAAGGCGATCAAGGGTGGGGTGAGCATAGTGCAATTGCGAGAGAAGGAAGCCAGCAGCCGCGAGTTCTATGAATTGGCCCAGGCCCTGCAAAGGGAATTAAGAGGAGGAAGTGTTCCTCTATTGATTAATGATCGCCTAGATATTGCATTGGCAGTTGATGCTGATGGTTTACATCTGGGGCAGGATGATCTACCCTTGCCGGTCGCCCGGGCTTTATTAGGAGAGAAAAAGATTATAGGACTATCTGTCAATAACCGGGAAGAAGCTCGGGAGGGGGAAAGAATGGGAGCCGATTACTTAGGAATTTCACCGGTGTTTTCCACCCCCACCAAAGAAGATGCGCCCCCGCCTACGGGGCTAGAGTTCTTGCATAATTTGACTAGGGAAATCAAAATTCCCCTAGTAGCTATAGGTGGAATAAACCGGGCAAATCTGCAGATGATAAAGGAAACCGGAGTCGATGGGGCAGCCGTAGTATCGGCTTTAATGGGAAACGATGATATTGAAGGTGAGGCCAGAAGACTTAAACGATTATGGGACGAAGCGTAGTACACTAACTACGGCGCGGGAAACAATTTATACGGTCGCAACGGGTTTCTACGATAGAGAAAACACTGATGACCCTGCTGCAAGGACTCCTTTTTGAAACATAGGGTTGCATAATTACCATTTTTCCGGCGGAATTACTGGTTAATTGATTTTTTTGGTTGCTTGTGAAAAGAGGTCTGCTATGCTAAAATATAAAAGTCCTAGTAAAAAACAAATATCTGAGAGGAGAGATTAGTTGAGATGAGTAGAGATGAGCTTACTAAGATTATTTTGCCCGAAGAGAAGATTCCCAAATTCTGGTATAATATCCAGGCGGATATGCCTAATCCCCTGGAACCGGGATTGAACCCCCGCACCCATCAACCACTTACTCCGGCGGACTTGGAACCTATATTCGCCCGCGAGTTGATTCAACAGGAAGTATCCCGGGAAAGATTTATCGAAATACCGGCGGAAATTCGGGAGCTTTACAAACAGTACCGACCCTCCCCGCTTTATAGGGCCCACGGCTTGGAAAAAGCATTAGGGACAAACAGCCGTATTTATTATAAATACGAGGGATCAAGCCCGGTGGGAAGCCATAAGTTTAATACGGCTTTACCCCAGGTTTATTATAACAAGATACAGGGTATCAAAAGGGTAAGCACAGAAACCGGTGCAGGCCAATGGGGTACCGCTTTATCTTTAGCTTGCCGGCACTTCGGCCTGGAAGCCATGGTTTACATGGTAAAGGTTAGCTATTACCAGAAGCCCTATCGACGCTCGGTAATGGAGTTATATGGGGGGCATTGCGTGCCTAGCCCCAGCGAACTCACCGAAAGTGGGCGTAAGGCCTTGGCTGAGAATCCGGATACACCGGGTAGTTTGGCCATTGCTATCAGTGAAGCAGTAGAAGATGCAGTTACCCGGGATGATACTAACTACTCCTTGGGTAGTGTCTTAAACCACGTTTGTCTGCATCAAAGCGTTATCGGCCAGGAAGTTAAAATGCAGATGGAAATGGCAGATGATTATCCGGATATAGTTATCGGTTGTTGCGGCGGCGGCAGTAATTTTGCCGGCATAGCCTTCCCTTTCATTCCAGATAAATTAGCAGGCAAGAATGTTCGTCTCATTGCAGTAGAACCGACTGCTTGCCCTACTCTCACCAAGGGGGTTTATGCTTATGATTACGGCGATGTAGCCGGTTTCACCCCCCTTATGAAAATGTATACTCTGGGCCATGATTTTATGCCCTCGGGAATTCACGCAGGGGGTTTGCGCTATCATGGGAGTTCGCCTTTAGTCAGCCGCTTATATCATGATGGACTAATTGAAGCCGTGGCGGTTAAACAGAATCCGACCTTTGAGGCAGCGTTACTTTTCGCCCGGACGGAGAGCATAGTGCCGGCACCCGAATCGGCTCATGCTATTCGTACTGCCATAGACGAAGCCCTAAAAGCCAATGAAGAAGGGATTTCCCGTGCCATTGTCTTTAATTTGAGCGGGCATGGGCATCTGGACCTATTCTCTTATGATAAGTACCTTTCCGGGGAAACGGAAGATGTGGAATTCTCTGATGGCGAATTGCAGGAAAGCCTAAAGACCCTGCCCCAGATATAGGGCGGGGAGTGCCAAGACGCTAAGTTGAGCCGGGGATAGCTGATAATAACAGCCATCCCCGGCTTTTTGATAACCGGAAACCGATACTTACATTATGTTTCCCGGCGGGCTATAGAGGGGTAGTATGCTAAATAAGCGTTTGTTAGCCATAAGTGATAGCGTAATCAGAGGAGGGGCAGTCGCAGACATCGGTGCTGACCATGGCCTATTGACTTTGTTTTTGCTAGAAAATCACATCGTCCCCAGGGTTATTGCTAGCGAGGTGAAAGAAGGACCATTCGCACGGCTAAAACAGGCGATTAAGCCAAGCCCGTTTTCCGAACAGGTGGATTTGCGCCTGGGGGACGGTCTCGAAGTATTGGCGCCGGGGGAGGTTGCTACCGTCATAATTGCCGGTATGGGCGGCGATAATACCGCAGAAATATTGGCGCGCAGATGGGAACATTCATCCACCTACAGGAGATTTATTTTCCAGCCTATGAGCAAGGCGGATGTACTGCGCGGTGGGCTTTCCCGCCAAGGTTGGCCTATATTGGAGGAAAAACTAGTGGAGGAACAAGGACGGATTTATTCAATTATCAGTTCTTGTTCCGGGGATGAACCTTATGCATTAAACCTCCTGGAACTTGAATTAGGGCCCATCATATTGCGCAGCGATAGCCCATTGCGGAAACGCTTCCTGCAAAACCATATGGAAAAATATCGCCGGGTTTACCGGAGTTTATGCCAATCAGAGACTGTTGCGAAAAAGAACCTAAAAGAATACGAAGAAAGAATTACGGGACTGGAGGACATTATCCATGGAAATTAGGGTAAAAGATATTATTGACCTGATGGAAGAGCACTTTCCGCCTTGGCTAGCCGAAGCCTGGGATAATAGCGGTCTGCAGATGGGTGCGGCAAGCAAGGCGGTTAAGAAGGTGGGCGTGGCCCTAGATATGGATGAAAACATCCTCGGACAGGCTTTAAAGCTAAAGCTGGATATGGTAATTACCCATCACCCGCTGTTTTTTAATCCTATTAAGCAAATAGATTACAAATCACCGCTAGGTCGCTTAATCTGTGGGATAATTCAAGCCGGCATCAGCGTATATGCGGCCCACAGCAACCTGGATGCCGCAGAAAAAGGCCTTAATCAGGTTTTAGCGGAAATATTGGGCTTGCAAGGCATCACCACCTTGGGGAACTCTAAGAAAGAGGAACTATATAAATTGGTGGTTTTTGTTCCCGCAAGCCATAGTGAGGAAGTGCGGCGGGCTATTAACGGAGCCGGGGCTGGTTATATCGGCAAATACTCCGATTGTAGTTTTCGGACGCGGGGGATAGGCACTTTCCGGCCGGGCGTCGGAACCCGGCCATACCTAGGGCGAGAGGGGGAACTTGAAGAAGCCGATGAATTCAGATTGGAAACTGTCGTAAGGAAACGGGAACTATCCCCCGTGCTCCAAGCCATGCAGGAAGCCCATCCCTACGAAGAAATTGCTTTTGACCTTTTTCGCTTGGAACAAACAGGGATGAATTTCAGTATGGGAAGACGCGGCCACTTACCTGGGGTAACCAAGCTGGGAGATTATGCCCGCCGGGTAAAAGAAATCTTGGGCTTAGATGCGGTTCGGGTGGTGGGCGATTTGAATAAGACTATAAATGAAGTAGCTGTAATCAGTGGCTCCGGCGCTAGCTTAATCCCGGAAATAAGCCGGGAAGGGGTGGGGCTTTTGATAACCGGCGATATTAAATATCACGAAGCCCGAGATGCAGAGGCCCTTGGTTTAGCCCTTATAGATGCCGGTCATCAGGGAACAGAGGAGATAGTCGCGGGCTATCTTAGTCGTCTTCTGCAAGAAGAATGTGGAAAACGTGATATGAAAGTAGACTTTGTTGCCCTTTATTCCGGCCCTTGCTTCCGGCACCTATAATTTTATTAAACCCGTCTGCCTTGCCGGTTTGCATTACTACCAAAATGCCGATAGAGGCAATCAAAAAAAGGATTATAGTCGGCGATGTAGAATAGAAACATTTAGAAAAAGGAAAAGCTTGCAAGTAGAGGGGAATTAGGATGCTTAAGATTAAAACAAGCAATTTGAAACCCGGAATAAAACTCGGTAAAGATATATACTCCTATGATTCCCAGCTCTTATTAGCTAGCGGCACTACCCTTACGCAGGAGCACTTGGATAGTTTCGACCGCAGAAACATTGCAGAAGTATTCATCAGGGATGAATCCCCCCGCATGAAACCGCAACGCGATTTCGAAGAGGTTTACCAGGATACGCTGGATGTAGTTAAATCGTTTATGGTGGGGGCTATGCTTGGAGGTTCCCTAGATGTCGAGGAGCTGGATATTATAGTAGGCTTGCTAAAAGAACAGGTTTACGATGCCATCGATTTGTTTCGGCAGATAAGGCTTATGAAAGACAAGGGGGAATACCTTTATACCCATTCGATAAATGTTTCTCTCCTGTGCATAATGATAGGCAAATGGCTGAAATGCGATAGTCGTACGATTGCCGAACTAGGGATGGCAGGACTCCTGCACGATTTAGGCAAAGTCTTTATCGAAAACGAAATACTCAATAAACCGGGAAAATTAACGGACAAGGAATACGAAAGGATAAAAAGACATACGGTACTGGGGTATAATTATATCTCTCAAAACCCCGGCATGAGTCCCGAAGTAGCTAAAGCTGCCTTGATGCACCACGAAAGGATAGACGGATCGGGTTATCCCTCGGGACTAAGGGGCGAAATGAATTTTTATGCAGCGGTGGTGGCGGTAGCAGATGTTTTTGATGCCATCACATCTGCCCATTCCTATGCCGATAAAAGGTCACCTTACTCGGCTGCTGAGATATTATGGCAGGAATCATTCGGCAAGCTTGACGCCAAGATTAGTAAGGTGTTCTATGATAAGATTACTAATTTTTATGTGGGCAATAAGGTTTTGCTGAGCAATGGAAAAGAGGGGCTGGTGATTTTTGCAGATCCTTCCCTGCCTACTCGCCCGATAGTGATGGTGGAGGATGAATTCTATAATTTAGCCACTGACCGTACTATTAGTATTTTGGATATTATCGATTAGACTAGGCTGTTAAAGACCGGTGTAACGGCTTTGTATGCATAAAAACAGCGGATAAATGGAAGAATGAAAATATTCCAAGTGTCTTTCGTCTTCGGTTATTCCGGACGTCTTCGGTCATTGTGAGCGTAACGAGGAATCTTTAACTTTTCATAGGTGGTTGAGGAAGCCTAGGTTTATAGGGATTCTCCGGCAAAATACTCTTTTGGCAATAAAGACAAGCATTGTTCCCAATTTCTCAAGAAAAATAATAAAAATATTGTTACAATTGCAGGAATTACCGAACTTTTGCGGAATGAATGATAAATATGGTTAAAATAATTTAAGGGAGGACTATGCGTGAACAAATCAGAACTGGTTAAATCTCTGGCCGAAAAAGCTGAAATCACCCAAAAGGATGCTGCAAAAGTATTGGATGCTTTGGTAGATAGTATTCAAGAAGCCTTGGCCGCCGGTGAAAAAGTGCAAATTATTGGTTTCGGCAGTTTTGAAGTCCGTGATCGCAAAGAAAGAAAGGTTATTAGCCCGGCAACACGGAAAGAAATAACGGTTCCTGCAACTAAGGTTCCGGCGTTTAAACCGGGTAAATCACTCAAAGAGGCGGTAGCCGTTAAGAAAAAAGCTACTGCAACCAAGGGTGGCGGCAGAAAAAAGCCAGCCAAAAAGAAATAGAAAAACGGGCCAAAATGAATAAAAGTGAAGTCAAAAATAGTATACGAATAAAAAAGGGGCATAAGATATGCCCCTTTTGCTCGGTGTGCCCGTTTCCAGTAATGGTTTAAAAAGCAAGTAAATCTATAAGCGGAGTTCTGTATTAGATAGTCATCTATCTGGGATAGCAGTTACCTGCTAACTCAAGCGACCTAACCCGGGAATGAGACGGGCCGTCCCTTTATCCCCTATTCGGTCTTGCTCCGGGTGGGGTTTGCCGGGCCATTCAGTCGCCTGAATGCCGGTGAGCTCTTACCTCACCTTTCCACCCTTACCCCGCACCCAGAAAGGCCCAAGCCTTTCTGAATATTGGGCGGTTTGTTTCTGTGGCACTATCCTTAGGGTCGCCCCCACTGGATGTTATCCAGCACCCTGCCCTATGGAGCTCCGACTTTCCTCAGGCAATAATGCCTGCGACTATCTGATTTACTTGCCTTTTTGCCTAGATTCAACGATCATTATAATAGCTATAATGATAATTGTAAAGTATACGCGAATTTCCGGTTTATTTGAAAAATCTTTTTTAAAAAGCAGGAAAAAATCATTTTTCATAGAATATCTTTATAGATATAACTAGGGATAAATAGCCGGATACCAAAGGCGAAATTATAATGGTTGTTTAGGCAATTTGTAGATTAGGGCGGGCAGGTAGATAATAAGATCAGATTAAGTTTCTTGTCTTACACGGTATTAAGTATTAAAATATTAGGTAAAAGATAATAAAGAGGAGGTGAAAGGGTGTTAGCAGTATTCGGATCAGCGGGCGCGGGACACGGAATTTGGGCGAATCCCCTGGTGGTACTTGCCATAGTTGCACTAACAATCTATGTATTCGTGAAATTTTGTAGTTGGGCAAAGAGTCATCAACTATCAGCCGGAGCCAAAAAAATGGTGTTTATCATTACCGGAGTGGGCTTGATAGTTTTTAACCTATTATATGCCAGAGGAAACACTTTGGTCCACGAAAGTGGCGATTGGAGCGGAGCTAGTATAGCATTAGTATCATCTTTATTATGGGTATTCATTTTTGCTTATGCCTTGATGGCGGAGACAAAAACGGAATAATATAAGTATTAGTTGGCGGCTCTAAGCCGCCTTTTTCTTTTTTTTAGATTATGGCTGATTCTTAAAAATTACGGACGGTAGGTGTCGGGCGATGGCGGAAAGGACGAAAATCACCCTAAAAGGTCCCAATGGTTTGCTAGCGGAGTTTTGGACCATGGTGGGTAAGAATCTTTGGGATAGCATAATGACGAGCGGAAAGATCGTTGCAGGGAACTGTGGCGGCAAAGGGAACTGTGGCCAATGCAAAGTTAAGCTAGAAGGAGATATTGATGAAATCAGCGCTGGCGAGAGGCAATATCTCCTGCCCGAAGAAATAAAAAATGACATCCGGCTAGCTTGTTTTTGTCGGGTTAAAGGCCCCTTGATCGTACATCTTGACCCCCTCATTTTAGCAAAGCAGGATCAATCCTGGCTAAAATCTGTTTCTATGCCCGAGGAGCGTTCGCCGGTGGTAAGGAATCAACAGTTGCTGATTCCCGGAATGGAAAAGGAACTCCCCATCCCAATTTACACGCGTTTAGCCCAGGCATTACCGGACTTGAAACTTGAATTAAGTATCGATAATTTAAACCGGCTGGCGCGCTCCGACCGGATAGGAAGGCCGGCCCTGGAATTGCAAGCCCTGGTATTTAAAGAACAAGTGGTAAAATATATCGGCCGTAAAAGGGAGAAGGCTTGTGGTCTGGCTATAGATATAGGGAGCACCAGTCTTTTTGCTGCTCTGTTAAATCTCGAGGACGGAAAGCATCTAGCTATATCCGCAAAACCTAATATGCAAAGGGTCTACGGTGCGGACATACTGTCCCGGGTTCTTTACTGTGTGGAAAACCCGGACGGATTGGCTAGGTTGCAACAAATTTTGCTTAATAACCTTTCGGGCATGATTGAGGAGATGCTAAAGGAAAGTGGTACCCCCAAGCAGCATATTTATTATCTGGTTTTGGTAGGTAACCCGGTAATGCTGCATTTTTTCCTCGGTTTAAACCCGGCAGGATTTGCTCAGGCCCCTTATGCCGGTATTTTTTCGGATGAATTCACTTACCCGGCGGCTGCCTTAGGGCTTCCGGTAAACCCAGATGCCGAAGTTTTGCTCCTACCCCAAGCGGGGGGGTTTGTCGGGGCGGACACCATAGCGGCGATTTTAAGCCTGCCCGATTGGGAGAAAAGCCGCTTTCTATTGCTTGATATCGGTACCAATGGGGAAATCGTAGTAGGAAACCGCGGCCAACTATGGACAGCTTCGGCTGCGGCTGGTCCCGCCTTTGAGGGTGGTGGAATAAGCAGTGGAATGATCGCCGGAGCAGGCGCTATCGATAAGATATATCTTAACCCGGAAGGGGGATTAGAATATAATCTTATCGGTAATGGCCCGGCCCGGGGACTATGCGGCTCGGCTATTATTGATATAATCGCCTGTTTACGGCAGGGAGGCTACCTGGACGATTTTGGTATAATAACCGAGTTGGCGAAGGAGAAACTAGAAACACGTCATGGAAATAGAGGAACGGAAATAATCCTGGCCCAAGAAAACGAAGCATTCCGGGACACCCCGGTAGTTTTCAACCAGGAGGATGTAAGGCAGGTACAACTAGCCAAAGCCGCAATAAGGACAGCTATTGATATTCTGCTGGAGGAAGCGGGATTGACGGCTGACAAGATCGAGAAGTCCTACCTGGCCGGGGCTTTTGGCAATTACCTGAACCCCCAAAATGCTGTCGATATAGCTATGCTTCCTCCGGTAAAACCGGAAACATTAAGGAATATCGGCAACGCGGCTGCAGCCGGGGCTATGGCAGCACTCCTATCCCCGGAAAAGCAGCAGGAAACCCGCAAAATTAAAGAACAATTGAAGTATATGGAACTCGCCCTATATCCCGATTTTCAGTCCCGCTACTTGGATAACCTGAACTTCTAAAAGGTACGGTGGGATAGGGGTGACGGGGATTTTGCCCTTTTGACGACAAAACCCCCGTCACCCCTATCTATAGAGGAATTATTAGAACTTACCAGAATTATAGAATTATAGATTAATAAGGGGGTAGAAAAATGGAATATCAAAACATTATTTTTAGCCAGGAGGATAAAGTCGGCATAGTCCAGATTAACCGGCCAGAATTCATGAATGCTTTGACTATGGAATTACTGACGGAACTGGCCCATATTTTTTCGGAGATGGAGAAGAATGAAGAAATTAACGCGGTAGTCTTAACGGGGGTGGAGAAAGCTTTTTCCGCCGGTTTCGACATGCCTAGTGTAATGAGCTTGGGAGAAAACAAAAATGCGGGCTTGAAGATAATCGAAGAATCATTTTTGAATGTACTGAAGTTTCCCCTGCCGGTTATCGCCGCCGTCAGTGGCCCCGCTTTGGCCGCCGGTTTTGACTTGATGGTAATGGCCGATATCCGGGTAATGTCAGAAACGGCGAAGGTAGGACAGCCGGAGATACGCTGGGCTTTGACCCCCTTGAGTGATCCCCTGTGGAAGATTATCGGTTTGGGTAGGGCCAAAGAGGTAACTATGACCGGGAGGATTTATGGAGCCGGGGAAGCCAAAGAAATGGGATTGGCCAACTATGTTTATCCCCTAAAAAGCTACTTGGAGGAAGCAAAGAAGCTAGCCAAGCGCATTGCCGCATTTGATAGGGAAGCGTTAAAGGCAAACAAGGAGCAGACCAACCGGGTGCCGGGGATGGAAGTACAATCTGGCATTCGCACCCAGCTCTGGACCTTCCGTAGTTTTGTCGGCAGTGAAGCTATGTGCAGCCGAATGCAAGCCTTTTTGGCCAGTGATAAAAAAAGCAAAAACCAGGGCTAGGGAAGGAAGAAAGAAATAAAGGGGGAAGGAAAAAATATGAAGCTAGAAGGAAAAGTGGCGGTAATTACCGGGGGCGGTACCGGCATAGGAAGAGCAGCGGCTATAGCTTTGGCTGCAGAGGGGGCTCGGGTAGCAGTCATGGCGCGGCGGGCAGGGCCGCTGAACGAAACCATAGATATAATCAAGGAAGCCGGAGGGGAAGGAATAGCTATTCCTACTGATGTTACCGTTAGTGAGGACATAGAAAAAGCCCGGGTAAAACTATGCGAGGAATACGGTCGCCTGGATATTCTGGTCAACAACGCCGGTTCGGCTTTATTCAAACCTTTTGCACAAACTAGCTTAGAGGATTTCGATAGGATTTATCGGGTGGATTTACGCAGCGTTTTCGCCGTTTCTCAGTTGATGCTGCCTTTAATGCTAGAAAACGGGGGAGGGAGCATAATAAACATATCTTCCATATTGGGAGTCTTAGGAGGCAAAAACAGCAGTGCCTATTGCGCCATGAAGGGTGGCGTAGTGCAGCTTACCCGGGCATTGGCGGCTGAACTAGGGCCGGAGATACGGGTAAACTGTATATGCCCTTCCCATATAATAACCCCCATGATGGAAGATGAATTAAGCCGTATAGAGTCCAAGGGAAAGATGGATAAACTGGTGAAAATGTTTCCCATGAAAAGGTTGGCTTATCCCGAGGATATGAATGGGAGCATACTATTCTTTGCTTCAGACGATTCTCGATGGCTTACCGGCAATATACTCATGGTAGATGGCGGTTTATCCTGCTATATATAGAATAATATAGAAAGATATAAGAAAACATGGAGACGAAGGAATGGGCGCAGCTAACGCCGGAGGAAGAGGATACTTCTGCAAGTAATAAACGTAATCATCCGCTATTTAAAATAGGGGCAATCATAATCCTGCTGGTTTTTGTGGTCTTTGCCTATGCCTGGCTGCCCTTTCTGTGGCCACCCCACCTAGATTTTTTACAGCAGGACCAGGCATTGTCTGAAGAAGAACTGGTTTTAAGCTGTAAACCGGCGGTAGTAAACATCCAGGCCAGGAAAACCGGTGATGCTACGAGTAGCCAGGGAACCGGTATTAACCTAGAAGCTGGGGGCGTGATAATAACTAATCGCCATGTAGTGGAAGGAGCGGAATCGGTAAAAGTCAGTTTTAGCGATGAAAAAAGCTATTATAGCCGGGATATAGAAATGATCGATGGCTATGATTTGGCGGTGATAAAGTTACAGGGTGAAGATTTGCCTTTTGTGCCCATAGAAGGTGAGCGGATGGTAGAGCAGGGGCAAATTGTTACCATTATCGGCAACCCACATGGCTACCAACGCATATCTTCCCGGGGGGAAGTAAAGGAGTATTTAGCAACTGATACGGGAATGCCGGCATTTACCATTGATGCCATTATCGCTCCCGGCAGCAGCGGCAGTCCGGTATTAGATGAAAAGGGAAGACTGGTAGGGATTATTTTCGCTTTGGGGACCGTTAGAATCGACGGTGAAGAGCAGGGACGTGCCTTAGCTATTCCCGCTACTGCTTTAGATTTGCGCCATTAAGGTGATTCTTCCGGATTTTTGTTGAACACCGATTTTGGGCATTATAACTATAGTGTGGCTGGAAAAGAACGGATTAAGCAGGGAAAGTTAAGGGGACAAAATGGAGCACAATCATGATCACGACCATAACCATACACATGGTGCCAACAAAAAGACCTTACTGATAAGCCTAATTATCATAGCGACCTATATGGTGGTTGAAATTATCGGGGGGTTTATTACCAACAGCTTGGCCTTACTATCCGATGCGGGACATATGCTAAGTGATGCTATATCACTCGGGGTTGCGCTTTTGGCCTTTAAGTTTGGGGAAAGAGCGGCCGATTATGGCAAGACTTATGGATATAGGCGCTTTGAAATATTGGCAGCAGTTTTTAACGGCATAATCCTTTTATTGATCGCAGCCTATATTTTTTATACGGCGATTCAGCGGTGGCAAAATCCACCCGAAATTGCCTCTACAGGAATGCTGATTATCGCTTCTATCGGTCTGCTGGTCAATATTCTGGTAGCGTGGATCATGCTGCGGGGCGGGGATGTCCATGAGAATCTGAATATGCGCGGGGCATATTTGCATGTAATCAGCGATATGATAGGCTCCATCGGCGCCATAACCGCCGCCCTTTTAATCATCTTTATGGACTGGGGCTGGGCAGATCCCTTAGCTAGTGTTATCGTCGCCGTACTTATTCTGCGTAGCGGTTACCGGGTTACCGAATCCGGTCTGCATATATTAATGGAAGGGACGCCGCATAACGTGGATATAGACGCAGTAATTAAAACTATCCTGGATACAGAAGGGATTCAAAGCGTTCACGATTTACATGTCTGGTCAATCACTAGCGGGCTAAATGCTCTTTCCTGCCATGCGGTAGTATCCGAGCAGATGTCCATAGCAGAAAGTGAATGCATCTTGCAAGAAATCGAACATCACTTGACGCATCAAAACATCCACCATATTACAATCCAATTAGGAACCTCTGCCAACCTGCACGGCAATTCTATTCTATGCAACATGCCACCAGGCCATTAACCGCAGGATGCGCATCCCTGCCCCAATATTCTATTGATTAACTCAACAGTAAAATACCTAGCCAGTATGTTGTCCCGAAGCAAATATTAGGCAAATTCTGCCCAGTATATTCTATTGCTGTTCGCCACAAAATGATTATTAAGGACTGATTAATGTAACGTTGGAGTTCTTCGCAAGGGGTGTCAAGGGTAGATAATTATAGAATTGCTTGCCTGGATGTTTATTATTATGAAAACTACGCTAGGTCCTGCTGTATAGTGGGCGAAACAGGAAGCGGCGAAAGAACCATCGCGAGATATTGTAAGGTAATTAGACCCATACAAGCATATATGCCAGGTGAATTCTATAAACGCGAATTGCCATGTTTGCTTGCAGTCTACAAAGAAATACGCGAGGAAATAGACTTGATTATTGTAGACGGCTTCGTTTTCCTGGAAAAAGGGGAAAAGGGCCTCGGCGCATATCTGTATGCGGAACTAGATGGGAAAACACCTGTTATCGGAGTCGCAAAAAACTACTTCAGAGGAGTAGAGGAATATGCCAAGCTATATAGAGGTCAAAGCAACAAGCCGTTATATATTAGTTGTGCCGGTATAAAACTATGCGAATCAACGGAAATAATACAGAACTTAAGCGGCAATTACAGGATCCCCGATATCCTGAAAGAGGTCGACCGGCTAACCCGGGTTCCGGATATACGGATATGAAGGTGGAATTAACTGTGCTTTGCAGGCTAAAAGCTCGGTGTCAGGGAGGGAAATCTTTCGTAAAGAGAGGCTATGGAATGCAAATAAATGAGATTATCGATTTTTTGGAGACGGATAGACTAAGCGCTACTTTTTCTGCTAAGGGGTTAAAGTATTTATCCCTAAGGAACCATAACGGTGAAGAGGATATCGATTTAAAAAACTACCGGGAAGACGGGGAACCCAATCAAAATATGGTTAGTCTGCTGATAAGGGAGACAGGGAGTTTTTTGGAGACCGGGCGTCATAATATGGCGTTGGATTTAAGCGATCTCACGGCTTTTCAGCAAAGCGTTTTTAACGAAGTCAATAGGATTAACCCTGGCAGTATATGTACCTATAAGGACCTAGCGACGATGTTGGGGAAACCAGGCGCTGCGCAAGCGGTGGGCAATGCGATTTCCAAAAACCCGGTTGCCTACTTTATACCGACCCATAGGGTGTTGCCGCAAAAAGGTTTGGTAATTTGCCGCAGCGGAGCCGGTTTTTTGAAGGAGAAGTTACTGCAACACGAAGGGCATGATATCGAAAAAATCAGGAGTAACTATGTTTGCAAAAGGAATAAATGCGCGATGGAGAATTGACCCGTCCCCTAGGTTACTGCTAGCCGTGGCTAACCGCAGAACCGTCCCCCCGGTTACCCTCGGTTATACTAAGCTACTACCCCATCTGCCCACATTTCACACTGGGCGATGACAGTATTTAAAGCCTCCTCCTGGCCTTCCGGCGGATATTTATATTTCCTCAGCAATCGCTTTACCATGGAGCGCATCTCGGCCCTGGCTTGTTCTTTCTTCTGCCAGTCTACTGTACGGCTCTTGCGCAGCATCTCGGTCAGTTCCTTAGTGATCTGTACCAGGGATTCATCACTGTAGAAATCCTTTATAGCCGCCGGTTTAAGCAAAGCATCATAGAAAGCCTTTTCTTCCCTAGTGAGCCCTAATTTATCACCGGCACTGTGATCTGCAGCAATGGCCTCTGCCATTTGCAAAAGTTCCTCAATGACGGCTGCATTATCTATCTGTCCATTGATATAAGAGTTCATAAGCTTTTTCATTCTTTCGGAAAACAATTCAGATTTGACCAGATTAGTCCGCTTATAGACTGTTATCTGCTCCAGTATCAGTTTTTTCAATAGCTCAGCAGCCAGGTTTTTTTGCTTCATTCTGGCGATATCCTCCAAAAATGCCTGCTCAAAAAGGGAATACTCCGCTTCCACATCGGAAAAGAGATTGATTATCCCATCGCTTTTGATGCTTTGTTTCAGCAATTCATTGATCCGCTGGTTGATTTCTTTTAAAGACAGCTTCTTGCCTGGGGTAATACGGATAAGGGAAATGCGGACCGCTTCGAAATAGGCCGCTTCAAAGCGCTGGGTCTTAGTAAGCAGGCTGCGGCATAGAGAGGCAGCCTGGCGGAGATATAAGGCTTCCTTAATAAACAGAGCCTTTTTATCCTCATCGGCGAGAATAAAGTTGATTCCATCGGTGATAGTCTTAGCTCGGTCTAAATCGCTGCCCTCCAGGAATTTAGAATAGTCAAATCTGTGGAAGAGATCCTGACAGACGGATAGTTTTTCTTCAAACTTAGGCAGGGCGGATTTGGATATATCCGTATCGCCATAATTCTTACGATCCCTAACGGTATAATCATTCATAGCCTCTTTCAATGCTGAAGCTATACCGACATAATCGACAATCAAGCCGCCTTCTTTATCCCCATATACCCGGTTTACCCGAGCGATAGCCTGCATCAGGTTGTGGCCCTTCATGGGTTTATAAACATACATGGTAGCTAGTGAAGGCACATCAAAGCCTGTCAGCCACATATCCACCACGATGGCTATTTTCATTTCATCTTTATTATCTTTGAACTTACGGGCCAGATCGAAGCGATAAGTCTTATTTCCCAACACTTGTTTCCATTCCTCGGGATCGGTATTCTCACTGGTCATTACTGCTTTGATTTTTTCCTGCCAGTCAGGTCTGATCCGTAGAATCTCAAGATATATTTTCATGGCGATTGTTCGGGAGCATGCCACGATCATAGCTTTGCCAGCCAAAAGATCCTGCCGGTCTTCATAGTGATCAACTATATCCTGGCACAGGGTTTTGATAGTGGATTCTGCTCCTAGTATGGCATCCATCCGGGAGAGTTCTTTTTTACTCTTTTCTACGGCATAGGGTTCGGCTTGCTCTGCTACCACGCCATATTCAACATCGATCTTATGCAAAATCTCCTGATCTAAAGATAGATTGATTACCCGGCTCTCATAGTACACCGGTCTGGTGGCGCCGTCTTCCACCGATTGGGTCATGTCATACACATCGATATATTCACCGAATACTTCTATGGTGGAGCGGTCCTTAAGAGAAATAGGAGTGCCGGTAAAGCCGATGAAGGTAGCATTAGGCAGACTCTCCCTGACTAAAAGGGCAAAGCCATAGGATATTTTACCGGTTTTAGGGTCTATCTTTTCATCTAAGGAATACTGACTGCGATGAGCTTCATCGGCAATGACGATAATATTCCTGCGCTGGGAAAGGGATTCAGCTGATTCTTCAAACTTCTGCATGGTGGTAAATATTATCCCATTGGCAACTCGTCCGTCTAGGAGGGATTTTAATTCCACCCGGCTTTCAGCTTGCTCCGGTGTCTGGCGCAGGAAATAGGCACATTTGGAAAACTGACCAAAGAGTTGGTCATCCAAATCATTGCGATCAGTTAAGACTACCACTGTGGGGCTGTTTAAGGTTTCCTGAAGGAGTTTGGTGTAAAAGACCATGGATAAAGATTTGCCGCTGCCTTGGGTATGCCATACGACACCGCCTTTGCCGTCAGTCTCAGAAGCGGTTTTGGTCCTTTCAATGGCTTTCTTTACGGCGAAGTATTGATGATAACCGGCTAGGATTTTGATATCATCGGAGTAAACAATGAAGTTTTTGATGATATCCACTATGCGGTCTTTAGTAAACATGCCTGCAAATAGCACATCAAAGGCAGCATAATGAGTGGCTTCATAGCTGCCATCAGTGGTCTTCCATTCCATAAAGCGATCTTCTTTCGCAGTAATAGTACCTGCCTTGGAGACGGTCAGATCGCTAATCACACAAAAAGCATTATATATAAACAAGCTGGGGATATCCTGCATATAGTTGCGCAGCTGGAGGTAGGCATCAGAGGCGTCCGTCTCTTCCCGGGAGCAGGATTTCAGTTCCATGACCACTAGTGGCAGTCCATTGATAAAGACTACTATATCTGCGCGCTTTTCCGCATAATCCACTACTGTCCACTGGTTGGCGACATAGAACTGGTTTTTCTCCGGTTCTTCATAGTTGATCAGTTGGACCCGGTCATATTTCATCTCCCCATTGTGAAGGGGGCTGACTTCAATGCCGCTTTGCAGGTAATCCATAAAGGACCGGTTCATTTGCAGCAGGTTCTTGGTCTCATAGTTTTTCAGCTTATAAATTGCTTCCCGGATGGCTTCGATGTGTAGGTCGGGGTTGATGTCACATAGGGCAGTGAGCAGCATTTCTTCGTGGAGGGGGGAGTGATAATCCCGCTCTACATCAGGGCCATAGATATGTTCATAGCCTAAGCCCTGCATCAATTCAATGATGGCATTTTCAAAATCCTGCTCAGTAAATGACATCAGACCACCTCCTCAATGGGTACTCTGATCTCCCCGGATATAAGCTTGGGGAGAAGGGTGTCGCGGATGTTGAATAATTTCTGTCCTTGAAGATAATTGTTGTAAATCCCCAAAGTAAGGGAATGCGCAATAGTATGAAATCTAAAAAGGAATTCATCATTCGGTATCAACACTAGATGTTTAAGAATATGCGTTATTTTTATACTAGGTTGAACTGAGCCTATATCGTAACTCATCAAATCATTTCTTATGCTTCTTAAGTATTCATACATAAAGAAAGGAGATAGTTTTTGACTTCTAAAGCCAACGACATTTTGTGCTATACATCCCATATCACCAAAAAATAGTTTCATTTGAGCTAAATTTCCAACTGTTGATAGTAGTATATCGAAGTTTTTTGGGTGTCCGCTTCTGAACCAATTTACATATATATCCCTACTGACATATTTATTGCAGTTTCCATAATCAATTATTCTTGAGTTTCCTGATAAAGCTTTAACATCAATTACGGGATAATCTGTTATATCCGTACTTAATGGAGGAGTTTTTCCACGATTATCAATTACTTCAATGCAATCCCCAAGCGGCTTTACCTTCCACCCCTCGGGTATCTCACCCAGTTCACTTTCCACCATTTTCCCGCCGGAGGATTTGTAGGGTTGGCCATTTTCATCGGGAAACTCAAAGTCCACAAACCACTCTTTAAAAATAGCCTGGGCCATTTCTTCCAGGACCTGGTTAGTGCGGTTGTTGAGTTCGATCATGTCGTCCAGGCAGGAGAGGGTGGCGGCAATGGCTTTTTGTTCTGGTAATTGTATTAGTGGAACAATGTAGTTCATTAACGCAGATTTGTCTCCGCGCGGCATTTTAGTTCCTTTAGAAGTTGACATTGAATAATCAAAAAAACTATCGTATGATAAATTGTAATATAAAAACTTACTATCATAGATGTTTCTTTTTGCCCTAAATACAAGCACGTCATTTGAACAACCTCCATTTTTATTTGCAAACCAAATTTTCTTGAAATATGGCCGGATGTTTGAAACTAAAACATCTCCTATTTTGTAGGCAGATAATGTTTTTAATCTTGGCAAGCCATTTGCAATAGTTACCCCAGCTTTTTCCGGCAGCATATTTTCGGTAGATATATAGTTTGTCAACTGCAGATCATTAATATTTATTTTGTCTTTCCCATATATACAAACTTGACTTAATTTTCCCTTTTTCCAGCCATCAGAACTCATATCCAATCGCCCCCAGTCGCTCCCGGATTTCTATCTCCAGTTCCCGCCTTTCGGCGAAAAGGTCAGCTAATTCGCCGGTTAGCCGGGCCATTTTCTCCTCAAAAGGCTCTCCATCGTCTTCTTGCTCTTCTATGCCCACATAGCGTCCCGGGGTTAGGATATAATCATGTTTAGCTATATCTTCAGTACCAACTACGGCGCAGAAGCCTAGCACATCTTCACAACTGCCTTGTTCAAAGGCTCTGAAGGCATCAGCTATCTTGGCGATATCATCATCCATTAATTCTCTTAACCTGCGGCTGACCATAGTCCCCAGATTACGGGCATCGATGAATAGCGTTTGGCCTTTTTGCTTTTTATTCTTATTAATAAACCATAAGGATACAGGTATCCCAGTTGTATAAAATAACTGTCCCGGCATAGCCACGATACCTTCCACCAGATCAGCTTCCACAATGTTTTTACGGATATCTCCCTCACCGCCGGTCTGACTGGATAGTGATCCATTGGCCAGTACCAATCCCATCCTGCCCCGGGGGGCTAAGTGATGGACCATGTGCTGCATCCAGGCAAAATTTGCATTGCCAGCAGGAGGCAGGCCGTATTTCCACCTAATATCATCTTTGAGCCTTTCCTGCCCCCAGTTTGATAGATTAAAAGGCGGATTAGCCATTACAAAATCTGCCTTTAAGGTGGGGTGGCAATCATCCAGGAAGATATCGGCATAATATTTCCCTAAATCAGCTTCCAGTCCCCGGATAGCCAGATTCATCATACACATCTTCCAGGTGGTTGCATTACTGTCCTGGCCATAGAGCGATATATTACGGATATTGCCCTGGTGGTTTTTAATAAACTGAGCTGATTGGATAAACATGCCCCCGCTTCCGCAACAAGGGTCATAGACCCGGCCGTTATATGGTTCTAATACCTCAACCAAGGTCCTGACCACAC
>CAYRCG010000006.1:0-7030 GCA_964422685.1 uncultured Syntrophomonas sp.
GGAGCGAAGCGACGTGGCAATCTTCCCCTAGGGCAATATGCTTTGTGGGGGGAAGATTCCTCGCAAGGCTCGGAATGACGTGGGGCGGCGCGATAGGAATATACAAGCGAGCGATTGGCGAAGCATGGCTGCAACACCCAGCGATGCCGAGTAGGCGAAAGGGGGCGAGTGACAGGACGTCACGAGCGCGCGTCTTCCCATGGACGGGAAGTCCGCGCGGTACCCCTTGGGCACGAGGCAAGCTGCCGGTGTTGCCCATGCGTAGGCTGCGAGCGGTATATTTTATTAAGCCGCCATACCCACACGGACTATTTTCACACTAACCTATTGCAGAAAGGAGCGATATTATGGAGGCCAAAAAATCTGTCGATATAGTAAGAAGGATGAGACATGACTTTGCCAACCATCTGCAGGTTATAAGCGGGTATATGGAACTAGGAAGATATCAGTCTGCTAAAGATTATATTGTTGAGATAGTAAAGGAAATGACTGCAGAAAAAGAAATATTCGAAGCCGGTTTTCCCCCTCGGGAAACATTATATCTATATAATAAAGCACTAACTGCTTATAATATGGGGATAATATTAAAATACGGAGAACTGGAAATAGATTCGCGGGTGCTAGATAGACTTGATCAAAAAATCGACGAGGCCTTGAATGACATATCCAGGCAGCTAGGGGAAAGGGAAGAAGAGGTAGTTGTCGGCCTTTCTATACATAGCGAAGAAAAAGGAATAGCGCTGTTGTTTTCTTGTGCTTCTCTATCGCGGGACCCGATGAAGATCAGCATCAGGGAGTGATACTATTGTTTATTGACCAAGCGAGAATATATATTAAAGGCGGAGATGGGGGAAATGGGATTGTAGCCTTCCGCCGAGAAAAATATGTTCCCATGGGTGGTCCCTCCGGTGGCGACGGAGGGCGGGGGGGCAACGTGGTGCTTGTGGCAGATGAAGGATTGAAAACCTTAATGGATTTTAAATATCGACGGCATTTCAAAGCAGAGCGTGGTGTGCACGGGCAAGGTAAGAACATGCACGGAGCCGGTGGGCAGGATTTGCTGGTACGGCTTCCATTGGGGACAGTAATTAAGGATGACAAAAGCGGAGAGATTTTAGCGGACCTTTTATTACCCGGGCAGGAGGTAGTAGTAGCCCGTGGGGGAAGAGGGGGGCGAGGCAATGCCCGTTTTAGTTCCTCCAGGAATAAAGCCCCTTCCTTCTCGGAAAATGGCGAACCGGGAGAAGAAAAATGGGTGCGCCTAGAGTTGAAACTAATTGCTGATGTGGGGTTAGTGGGTTTCCCCAATGCCGGGAAATCCACTTTGATATCGCGGGTATCCGCAGCTCGTCCTAAGATTGCGGATTACCCTTTCACTACTTTAGTACCCAATCTGGGAGTAGTTATGAATCGGGAGGGAGACACCTTTGTCCTGGCAGATATTCCTGGCTTAATCGAAGGAGCACACCAGGGTTTGGGACTAGGACATGAATTTCTTAGGCATGTAGAGCGAACAAGAGTAATCCTGTTTGTCCTTGATGCCGCCCAAACGGAGGGTAGGGACATAATAGAGGATTACCATATCCTTAATCACGAACTCGAAATGCATAATCCGGATTTACTTAAAAGACCGCAGCTTATTGTTGCTAATAAAATGGACCTACCTGGTTCCCATGCCAATGCCCAACGACTTGAGAGAGAACTAGGAAAGGCTATACACTGCATATCCGCCGTGACGGGACAAGGGGTAAAGGAATTAATAGAAAAAACCGCCGGGCTTTTGAAAACAACTTCCGAGGTAATGCCCCCGGGTGAGGAACCGATAATAAGGCGTTTTGAGGAGGAAGAGCCCCCCTTCAGAATTGAAGAAGTGGGGGGGGTTTTTGAAGTCAGTGGCGCACGCATTGAGAAATTGGTAGCAATGACCGACTTCGATAGAGAAGAAGGTTTGCAACGGTTTCAAAGAACAGTAATCAAGATGGGTCTGGAAGAAGCCCTGAAAGGAATGGGAATCAAAGAAGGGGATAGCGTTAGAATAAAAGATTTCGAGTTTGAATTCACGGAATGATTTCGGAATAAGGTGATGTAATATGAGTTGGCGTGATAAATTTAACCAATGCCATAGGGTGGTAATCAAGGTAGGGACCAGCACCTTAACCTATAGCAACGGGCAACTTAATCTACAGCGAATAGAGCAGCTAGTGAGGGAAATGGCGGACTTACATAATCGCGGCTTAGAGGTCCTGCTGGTTACCTCGGGGGCAATCGGCGTAGGTGCCAACCGGATGGGTTACAAAATAGTCCCCAAAACTATACCGGAAAAACAGGCTTTAGCGGCAGTTGGGCAAGGGGCATTGCTGCACCTTTATGAAAAGCTATTTAGTGAATACGGCAAGACAGTGGCCCAGGTTTTACTAACCCGGGATGATTTGGATGATCGTATGCGCTACCTGAATGCTACTAATGCTTTGTTAGCACTGCTGTCTATGGATGTTATTCCTATCATAAATGAAAACGATACCGTAATAGTTGACGAAATAAAATTTGGCGACAATGACACTCTGTCGGCTTTGGTGGCTGGAATAGTGAATGCAGATCTTTTACTTATTCTTTCAGATGTCGATGGCCTTTATGATTGTGATCCGAGGACAAACAACGAGGCAGTATTGATGCATAAGGTAAGTGAAATTACCCTAGAAATGGAGGAAAAGTCTACTAGTCGCGGCAGTAGTTTTTCCAGCGGAGGAATGCTTACCAAGTTGAAAGCGGCTCAGGTGTGCATGGCTGCCGGTTTACCTATGGTAATCGCTAACAAAGATAAGGATAATGTAATCCGTCGTGTGTTGGATGGTGAAAAGCTAGGTACACTTTTCGTCCCTCAAGAAGAAAAAATGCATGCCCGGGAAAAATGGATAGCCTTCGGTACCGTTTGCCAGGGCAGGCTTTTAATTGATGCCGGAGCCCGTCAAGCCTTGCTCAAACGCGGTAAAAGCTTGTTGCCTTCCGGGGTGACCGGGGTTGAGGGCGAATTCGAACGGGGAACTGTGGTGGCAGTAGTAGAGCCAGGTGGACGGGAAATCGCCCGGGGATTAGCGAACTATAATGCTAATGAAATTACTTTGATAGCAGGTAAAAAGAGTAGTGAGATAGAAGCTATATTAGGGGAGAAGGATTACGATGAGGTAATCCATCGTAACAACCTTTGGGTGAAGGGGTAATCCCCAACCCACAAACGGTCTAACAGTTGCAAATAAAATGGAGATTGTGGATGAAGATTCCTCGCTGCACTCGGAGTTTTCACGCACTACGTGCACCACGGTAAACTAAAAGGGCCAGGGCACCCGCTGTTCAGTGGTTAAGATATTATCAGCGTCCGTCAGCGCCCGAAGGGTCAGCGTAAATCTGCGTCTAAAAACCAAGGGTTGTGCTCGAATTATGACAAATATACTAAAAAGTAACCAGGGTTATTCTATATACCCCCTGACGTTCGAAACTGGCGCAAAAAGATGACCAAAAGTGAGGAGTAATATAATGGATAAAGGTTTAGAAAAAAAGCTCATTGAGCAAGGTAAAAAGGCCAAGGCGGCCTCCCGTTTTTTGGCTACCCTTTCCACCACCGTTAAGAATGAGTCTTTGCTCCTAACAGCCGATGCCCTAGAGGAACAAGACGTGGAAATAATTGCCGCTAATGCCCTGGATCTAGAATTGGGAAGAAAACAGGGATTAACACCCGCTCTTTTGGAACGCTTGGCATTGGATAAAAACCGGATAAAGGATATGGCCCAGGGATTGAGGGAAATTGCCGCCCTTCCTGACCCGGTAGGAGAGGTTCTGGGAATGTGGAGGAGACCCAACGGTTTGGAAGTAGGAAGGGTTAGGACCCCTATCGGGGTTATAGGCATCATTTATGAATCTCGTCCCAATGTAACCGCTGATGCTGCTGGTCTCTGCCTTAAAGCCGGCAATGCTATATTACTGCGTGGAGGCGAGGAAGCCTTGAATTCCAACCGGGTAATCGCTCGCATAATTGCCGAGAGTACCTTTAATTGTGGGATTCCCGAAGGTGCTATACAGTTGGTGGATAGCGAAGATCGACAGGCAGCCGTCTATATGATGAAAATGAATGATTATCTTGATGTGTTGATTCCACGAGGGGGAAAGGGTTTAAAACAAGCTGTGCTGGAGCATGCTAGTGTTCCGGTAATTATGACCGGAATGGGCAATTGCCATGTTTATGTGGATAGTAAGGCTGACTTGGACAAAGCACAAAAAATTGTATTTAATGCTAAGGTACAGAGACCTTCAGTTTGTAACGCGGCAGAAACCTTGTTAGTAAGCTCCCAAATCGCCAGTGAATTTCTTCCGCCGGCAATAGCCGAGTTGAAAAATGCTGGGGTAGAGATTAGGGGTTGTTCCCGAAGTCAGGAGATAGCCCCGGGTATTATCTCCGCCCGGGAGGAAGATTGGGATGAAGAATACTTAGAGCTAATCTTGGCGATAAAGATAGTAGATAGTGTCGAAGAGGCTATAGAGCATATAAATACTTATGGCACCGGGCATAGTGAAGCAATAATAAGTGAGGATTATAGCAATGTTCGGCGTTTCATTTCTGCGGTTGACGCAGCTGCCGTGTATGCTAATGCTTCCACCCGTTTTACCGATGGCAATGTATTCGGATTCGGTGCCGAGATGGGGATAAGCACACAGAAATTACACGCCCGGGGACCGATGGGGCTAACGGAATTAACTACCACTAAATTCGTTATTTACGGAGACGGCCAGATTCGCTAGTACTTAAGATTGCATGAGAATGAAATGCTAGAACACTTTTTGCCGGTTATACAAGCTTATGGTATCTGGGGGCTACTGATTCTGGCTTTTGC
The DNA here is from genome assembly GCA_964422685.1 of uncultured Syntrophomonas sp. Classification (GTDB taxonomy): domain Bacteria; phylum Bacillota; class Syntrophomonadia; order Syntrophomonadales; family Syntrophomonadaceae; genus Syntrophomonas. The sequence continues at coordinate 4,884 of CAYRCG010000006.1, forward strand.
CGAATCATCGTTTTTCCCTTTTTTCCCCGATTTTGTTTTAATTCCGCTTTGCCTGGCTAATCCAGAGCAGGCTATTTTCTATGCTCTTTTGGCCACAGTTGGTTCAGCTACAGGGGCTTATTTTGGCTATGTGCTGGGCAATGTTGTAGGGCAACCACTCTTACGAAGGATAAGCTCAGGAAAGAACATAGCATTAATCGAGAATATCTACCGGAAATATGGAGCTTGGGCAGTATGCATAGCGGGACTTATGCCTTTACCCTATAAACTTTTCACTATATCTTCGGGAATATTCCGTTTGCCTTTGCCGGGGTTTTTTACCGCGACTCTGGTAGGCCGAGGATTGCGTTTTTTTGCCGAAGCTATCTTAATAATGAGCGTAGGCGAGCAGGCAATAGTTTTTATAACGCAGAATTCCGGCCTGATAAGTACTATTTTAGCATCCGGCATTATAATCCTACTCATGCTTTTATTCAATCGGCAAGGTGCCGGAAATCTCCTGCTGAAATTCAAAAAAAGACTAGGTTTGCATCTTATCGGTAAAAGAGGGGTAGGTCCGAAAATCGGATTCCTGGGGGAATGGCTGGTGGCATTGGGAAGCGGTGCCTTTCTCAGCTTTTTTCTGGCGGGCTCTATTAAAGACATTTTGAATAATCGCTTTTTTAATACTGATCAGGTTCTAAATCAACTATTTGCACCGCTAGCCGGGCCGGCCTGGAAGGCGATGGATTGGCTTTTTAACGGCTGGGTATTAATCCTTTTGGTCCTTCTAAGCAGCTACTTATTTTTGCGGCGGGAAAAGCGGGAAAGCGTGGCTTTTCTTTTTATATCTTTAATCGGCTCCTCTACGGTTCTGTGGGGATTTTACCGTATAATAATGGAAAACTATAGTCTCAATCCTTTTAGCTCCCAACTTTTTACCCATCCATCCCGTATTTTGGTAAATACCCTTTGGGCCTGCTATATTATCTGGTTGTCCGCAAGCAGAAAAACCCTATGGCGCAAAGATAAATTATTAAAATTCTTTAGTGGTCTATTGGTTTTGGTGTTATTAGCCATTAGTCGGGTATCAGCCGGGTTCAGACCTTCAGAAGTGTTGGTAACCTTGGCTATAGCAGGTTTATGGTCGGTGGTAGTCTGGGTAATATTCCTCTACCGCCATTCCCTACGCGATAATTAAAGTATAATAGTTTCTGTAGCAATACAGCAGTTATATCATATCCTATACGTTGGATGCTGTGGAATGATAATAAGGCCCTTTAGGCCGCAAATCGGCCCAAAGGGGTCGTGGCGATATCTATATCTATATCTAGTATTAAGGTAAACCGCGCGTTTGAGGCTACTCTCAAAGGGGATTATGCGAAGGCATTATTATTCTAAATTATTATTTCAAAGTTATAGCGAGCTAACTTGTCCAAATCTTCCTGGCTTAGTTGGTATTCCCTGTCCAAAAGCTGTCGCTCCGGCGCATTGCCGCATAGCTCAGTAGAGAGATAACGTAGCCCATTATCATTAATAATAGTGACTATACATTTTTTATCTGGATATTTTTTGGCAACTTTTCTAGCGGCAGCTACATTAATGCCGGAAGAGGAACCACAAAAGATACCTTCCTTACGGGCTATTTGTCGGGCAGTTTCTAAAGCTTCGTCGGAACTGACCAAAACAATGCCATCGATATACTGCAGGTCGAGGATTTCCGGAATCAGACCGTCGGCTATACCTTGAATCTTATGTTGCCCTATACGGCCATGGGCCAGAATGGGAGAATCCTCGGGCTCAGATATATAGACCTTAATCGCCGGGTTCTTCTTTTTTAGATATTGGGCATTGCCGGTAACAGTACCGCCGGTTCCTTGGCACATAATAAAAACATCCATTTCCCCAGCGGTTTGTTCCCATATTTCCGGGGCGGTGTTATCGATATGAGCTAATATATTATCTCCGCGGTAAAATTGCCCTACTTCAAAAACTCGTTCGCCGTGTTCCTTTTTTAGGCGTTGTACCTCTTCTAACACTAGGTCGACATCACTTTCGGCCCCCGGGGTCAACACTAGTTCGGCACCATAGGCAGTAATCGTCTTCCTTCTTTCTTCACTCATTCCCTCCGGCATCACTATTATCACCCGGTAGCCTTTGGCGGCCCC
>CAYRCG010000006.1:7130-33863 GCA_964422685.1 uncultured Syntrophomonas sp.
TTATCAAATATTTTACTGTTTGCTTCCCATTCCATTAAACTGCCTCCCGTTATATTATTTTCATTCGCACCTATGACAATTTTGCAGACTTCAAATTATGAATAATATGAATACTTAGGATACAACCCTGTAATCGTATTATAGCCTAAAGGGGCCAGTCAGTTCCATATTGTATTTCGCGAAACAAGAAATGCTTTTCTATCAAAGGGTATTTAGTCAAAAAGGGTGCCTCATTGGCTGTCTCTTGCTTAAAGAGTACTAACAATTCGGCTAAAAGTTCATCTCTTCTATCTTTATCCCTTAGACTCATACCTTTTTCTGCTAGCAAGGCAGCTATCCGGTTGTTTAATTCAATTTCGTAATCAGTAATAGCAGTAAAAAACTCTTTCCAATGGGCTAGCTTTTCTTCCTTCTCCCAGGCTACGGCCGGGCAAACAAAATGACGGCAGATGGATTCTCTTAATTCTTGGGGAAGTAAGCATCCGCCGTTATTAGAATGGAAACTGCAACGATAGCTTTGCCCTTCCGGTCGGCTATTAACGGTTACCGATGCATCAAGTATAGTAAGGTTGCTCAGATTGAATATATAATCCAAAAGCTCCGGTTTATGCTCCAGTAAGTAGGCGAAATCGCAAGGATAAAATATCGGAGAATAGAAAGCGCAACAGCCTTTATCATCCTGTCTTGGGCATTCGACGCAAAGATCTAATTCTATATAACTGCGCAATCCCAAATTGTGAAAAGTGAGTTCTAGTTTCTTAAGCATTTTTCTTCTCCATCCACCTGTTTAGTTAACACAATCATTTCTATTATAAAGTCTTTGCTGCCCGAGGGAAAGGGTAAAAAGTGTACCTTGTTCGATACGTAGGAATTTGCATTTTCTATTGGGCAAGTTTATTATGAACTAAATATACTTTGTAGGTAGATGATAATGAATAAATCCTGGGGTATTCTAGGGGGAACCTTTGATCCGATTCACTATGGACACCTTATTGCTGCCTATTATGCTTGTATCGCTTTAGAATTGGACAAGGTTTTGCTGATACCGGCTGCTAATCCTCCTCATAAAGAAATTAAACAGGTACTAGCCGCCGAACACCGTTATCGGATGGTAGAATTGGCTATAGAAACCAATCCTCATTTAGAAGTTTCACCGCTGGAGATGGAAAGGGCGGGTCCGTCATATACGGTTGATACCCTGTCCTATTTAAAGGCAAACCATCCCGAAGTGGAATTTTTCTTGATAGTAGGGGCAGATTCCTTATTCCACATGCATAGCTGGCATAGAATAGGGAATCTGGCGGAGCTTTGCCGTTTTATAATAGTGAACCGCCCTGGGTATAGGATTGATCGAAGTAATCCCTTGCTTAACCAACTGCCGAATATAATATGGGATAAAATGCAACAGGCAGATATCCCGGATATTAATGTTTCCTCAAGTGAAATACGGCTACGGGTGGCGGCCGGGAAACCTATAAGATACCTTTTACCTATAGCTGTGGAGGAATATATAGTCAGGCAGGGATTATACCGGGAGGTCAAGTAGTTTGAAAAACAAAGAACACCTGATTGGTATTATTAAAAGGAGATTATCCTCTAGGCGTTTTCATCATTCGTTACAGGTGGCGGAAATAGCAGTACAGATGGCTAAAATATATAATATAAATTCGGAAAAGGTATATCTAGCAGCTATCTTGCATGATTATGCCAAAGGCTTATCGGGTCAGGAACTACTGCAGCTTGCGGTGGAGAATAATCTGCTCGAGGATGAGGTTGACTGTGAGGTTCCCGATCTTTTGCATGCACCGGTAGGGTCTTTTTTGGTGCAAAAGGATTTAGGGATTAAAGATGAGGAAATCTTAACCGCTATCAAGCACCATACGCTAGGCTCGGTAGACATGAGTGGATTGGATAAAATTGTCTATTTAGCGGATATGATTGAACCAAGCCGAGATTATCCGGGCCTGGAAAGATTAAAATGCCTATGCTTCCGTGACCTTGACGAAGCTATGTTATTTGGGCTAGAATCAACATTAAAATATTGCCTGGAACAGGAACGGATTATTCACCCTTGCACCGTCAGAACTAGAAATCATTTTTTGCGAATGATAAGGTATTAAATTCAAATATTTTGGGAGGGGTGTCTTTGCTGAGTATTGAGGAATTAGCACAAACAGTTGCTGCAATCTGTTTAGATGAAGGTGCTATCGATGTAGTTATTCTGGATGTAAGTGAACTAACCATAGTTGCTGATTTTTTTGTAATTGCCACAGCTAGAAACCGGGTGCAAGTGCAAAGCATTGTGGAAATGATACAAGGAAAGATTGCGGAACATCAAATACTGCCTTCCCGTATAGAGGGTGTAGAGCAAGGCAATTGGGCAGTGATGGATTACGGTTCGACTATTTTGCATGTTTTCCAGGCAAAGGAAAGGGAGCATTACGATCTGGAGAACCTCTGGGGGGATGCCATAAGCGTCACCGTCAATGAGAATTGCATCTAAACCTTCACAGGTATAGGAAAGAGCCCATGGAAGCCTTTTCCCGGGTTGCAGTTGAGGCCCGATAAATTTCTGGATAGAATCAGGCTTACCGGATTATATTTTCCAAGGCCAGCAGGGCTCTTTTGGTTTCTACTCCCCCCGGGGCGGTGAAACCACCTAGACCGCCGTTTTGGGCTAATACCCGGTGGCAGGGTATTAGCAGGGGAAGGGGGTTGCGCCCCAGTGCTTGGCCTACTGCCCGTGCAGAGCGGGGCCTACCTAATTCTTTTGCTACCTCCCCGTAAGTTTTTGTAGCCCCATAGGGAATATGTGATATATATTCTAATACCTGTTGGGTGAAAGGGGTCAGGGTACTGATGTCTCCCTGTGCCCCCCAATTTTCTACCGGATGCCCCTGAAAATAGCGGCGGATATTATTAATGATAGGGTAAGAATGATCACCTTCTTCGATCAGGCGGATTTCGGTTCCGCTGCACTTCAAATGGTTTTTGGCTTCTTCTAAATCGGTGGTATAGGGCAAGTTAATCATCCTAATTCTGTTTTCACCTAAAACGGCAGCCCATCCCCAGGAAGTGTTAAAAACCAACCATTTCACTATACCTACCCCATTTCAAATAAATTCACGGTTATTTCGCCACAACATTGACTAATTTTCCGGGGACTACAATGAGCTTTATTATCTGTTTATCCTTTGTTAGCTCCTTAATCTTGGGGCTATTAAGCGACAGCTGCTCTAACTCCTCTTGGCTGATATCAACCGGTACCATTATTCGATCACGGACTTTGCCGCTTATCTGCAATACAATTTCGATTTCTTCTTGTAGCAATGCTTCGGGATCATATAACGGCCATTCTTGTAGGTAAATACTATCCTTATGACCGGTTAGCTGCCATAATTCTTCACAGATATGGGGAGAAAACGGGCTTAAGAGAACCAGCATAGTATCTACGGCTTCTTTAATTAAGGGCAGATTGGGTTGCCTTACCCCTTTGTAGGCCCCTATAGTGTTAGATAATTCCATAATTGCGCTTATGGCAGTATTGAAATTGAACCGCTCTCCTATGTCTTCCGTAACTTTTTTTATAGTCGAATGGGTCTTTAAACGCAAATTCTTGTCATCACTATTTAGCCCCGTAAACTGCTTGGGGATAGGCAGACCTTTTATTTTTTCGGCTAATTCCATTACCAGACGCCAGATCCGGTTTAAAAAACGAAAAGCACCTTCTACGCCTTGATCGCTCCATTCCAAGTCTCTTTCCGGAGGAGAGGCGAATAGAATGAACAACCGCGCCGTATCAGCCCCGTAGTTGTCGATTATTTCTTCCGGGCTGACCACATTTCCCTTGGATTTGGACATCTTAGCATTATCCTTTAAGACCATGCCTTGGGTAAGAAGGCGGGTAAAAGGCTCCTGGCAGGATAGGACATCGATATCGAAAAGGAATTTCGTGAAAAAGCGTGCGTACATAAGATGTAGGATAGCATGCTCTACTCCCCCTATATACTGATCAACCGGCATCCAGTAATCTACGGCTTCCCGGCTAAAGGGTTGCTCTTTCTCCAGCGGGCTGCAGAAACGATCAAAATACCAAGAGGAGCAGACGAAGGTATCCATGGTGTCAGTCTCCCGCTGGGCTTCCCCCCCGCAGGAGGGGCAGTTAGTTTTATAAAAGCGCTCGAGATGCCTCAGGGGTGATTCCGCATAAGGCTTGAAATCTATATCTATGGGTAAGTAGACGGGGAGATCTGCTTCGGGAACAGCTACAGTCCCACATTTAGGGCAATAGACAATTGGTATAGGAGCTCCCCAGTAGCGTTGTCGTGAAATTAGCCAGTCGCGCAAACGATAATTGATAGTACCTTGACCGAATCCCTGCTTCGCCATAAAGCTTGTTACAGACAGTTGACCCTCCTCCGTTGTTAAACCATCAAAGTCCCCTGAGTTTACCATTAGGCCATCGCCGGTATATGCTTCTTGCAGAAGGTTTCCATCCAGGTTTGTGTTTTCACCTTTTATCACTACCTTAACCGGTATATCATATTTGCGGGCGAATTCAAAATCCCTTTGATCATGGGCGGGAACTGCCATGATAGCACCGGTACCGTAATCCATCAAAACATAATTAGCGATCCATATGGGAATTCTATCGCCATTCATCGGGTTAATGGCATAGGCCCCGGTAAAGAACCCCTCTTTTTCTACCTCGGCAGAGGTACGGGCCATTTCGTTAAGGTGTTTCATTTTATTAACGAATTTCCCAATATCCGCCTTCTGCTTAGGTTGACATATTTGTTCTACCAAAGGATGTTCCGGCGCTAGAACCATATAGGTGATGCCGAAAACCGTATCTGGCCGTGTGGTAAAGACAGTAAGAGTTTCTTCACTGTTTTCTATGGGTAAAGAAAACTCACAACCCTCACTGCGGCCTATCCAATTTTTCTGCATGGTTTTAACTTTATCCGGCCAACCCGGAAGCATATCTAAGTCATCTAAAAGCCTTTGGGCATAATCAGTTATTTTAAAAAACCACTGTTCTAGTTGTTTCTTTTCGATTATAGTTTCGCAGCGCTCGCAGGCCCCATTTAAAACCTGTTCATTTGCTAGGACCGTTTGGCATGAAGGGCACCAATTAACGGCAGAATTCTTCTTATAAGCCAGCCCTTTTTCATATAGTTTTAAAAACATCCATTGGGTAAATTTATAGTAATCGGGCTTGCAAGTAGCTAATTCGCGATCCCAATCATAACTAATTCCCATGGTCTTCAGTTGTTTTTTCATATTGTCAATATTGGAATCGGTCCAAGTAGCGGGATGAACGGCGTTCTTTATAGCCGCGTTTTCGGCGGGAAGACCGAAAGCATCCCAACCCATAGGGTGAAGAACATTGAAACCATTCATGCTCTTAAAACGTGCTACTACATCGCCTATAGCATAGTTTCGCACATGACCCATGTGTAGGTGTCCGGAAGGATAGGGAAACATCTCCAGATTATAATACTTTGGTTTTTGGGGATCTTCTTCAACTTTGAAAACCCGTTCATTTTCCCAATATTCTTGCCACTTGGTTTCAATGGTTTTGAAATCATATCTTATATCCATAAAAGCTTCCTCCCTTTATGTACTTCGCTTTACAAGCTATTTGTGCTCAATAATCTATAGTCAAGGATTAGAATATATACTTTATGCTCTATAATGCAAGCTTAAGCTGTCTAAAAAAGGTGAACCCGGAAGTACTTACGGTGGTTAGCAATACTGTCCATATCATAATTCCGATACTCATCCAAAAAAACAACTGTCTTGGTTGGGCGCCTAGAGATAATCCGATAGCTGTCCCTAGGGGAGCCCCTGTTATGAGTGGAGATAGCAAACCCAGGCCTATTATTCCATATTTGTCCCATAGCCTGTAAATACGGCCGGTTCTTTCTGGGGACTTGCCTTTCTTTTTCAACAGAAAATTGCGAAGACGTTCTCCTACACCGATAACAATCAATACCCCTAGGATAGCACCTAAGCCCGACACGAAACCATTAAGCAAAGGTTGGAGATTCAGTGCAGTTCCCATTGGAATTGCTGCCCATAATTCTATAATCCCCAATCCTAAGACCGTTATAATCTTAACCGCAAAATCCAAGACAAAGCCCCCTAACTAAAACCAGAAAAAATGAAAGCTCTCATCCTAATAGGGACGAGAGCGATAGTTACCCGCGGTACCACCCTTATTGACAGATAATAATGGTGGAGCTAGTGGGATTCGAACCCACGACCTCTTGAATGCCATTCAAGCGCGCTCCCAACTGCGCCATAGCCCCACATACTGTCCACTTGATAAATCGTAACGGGATACCCGTTGCAGATTAATATCACCTGCAAAGCTCCCCGGCGAGTTCAACCTGCTTTGTCACCTCTCAGCATTTAGTGACTCTCTGCTAGTGCTAGTTTACTACTCCGGTTCCCAGCTTTTATATATTATTTTGACATTAGCAATTATAAGATAATCCTATAACAAAGTCAACCAGTAGAATGATATACATCTAAGTGAGGTGAGAATAATATGCGGTATTATAAATTCTTTTTGGCAGGTTATTCTGTCTCCTCATTGTCTTTTTCCTGTTTCAGCACCATGTCTTTTAAATCCCTGATCCTATCCTCGGCTTGCCTGTTTATGGTATTATTACCGCCTTTGCGCGCGATGGCACCCCGGAAAAACTTCAAAGCCTCCGTATCCTCGCCTAATCGCATACTGAGTTCGCCTAGCAGCAAAGATAGACGTTGATCCTGTTCTACCGAAGTGTCTCGCCTGGTATTGTAATAGCTATCTTTGAACATATCCAAAGCTTTTCTTGAGGCATATAAATACATTTCTTGATCCCCGGCATCGCTATACAACCAAGAGAGGCGCAGCCAGACTTTAGCTGTTTCAGAGGGGCTCGGTTTCCCACTTGCTTGCAAAGACTGCAACATAAGGTAATAGCTTAGAAAGACTTCATCTATTTTCCGGGGTTCGCTAAATTGCAAGCGCACTTTGGTCTTAAGTTGCTTGCCTTGCTCCAACAATTTTTTCTTAAAAGCCTCGGGAACCTGTTTGAATTCGAAGTTAAAATTAGAATAATAGCAATTGGGACAAGTCCACACCAGATACCAAAGTGGGTCGAAATCTACAAAACGCTGGCGCAGATCATTTTCCACCTTATCCAGGCGCAACTTGGAGGAACGTACATTTTTGGCTTTGAAATCTTCTTCACACACGGGGCACTGAACATCCCGATCGAAAAGAAGGTTATTATCGGCGATGGGGGCTTCCATTGGGTAGGATTTATGTTCCGGGGGGAAGAGTGATTTATCCAAAATCTCCGCAGATGGTTTTATTTTCTTGGCGGGGGCTCTATATGCTTTTCTTTCTTCTGCTTTCCCCTGTTTTAGCTGGCCCAAATCTTCATTAAGCTGTCGCACCCGGCTACTCATACCTTTCATTATCCGATAGGCTAAATTAGGCTGTTGGGTAATAACCTGTTCAAAGTTCGATTCGTTGATGACCAGTACAATAGTATCTTCAATAGCCCCAATTGTTGCACTTCGCGGTTGTCCCTCGAGCAACGACATCTCACCGAAAAAATCTCCCGAGATTAGCTCGGTTACCATAATGGGGAACCCATCGATGGAAGTTATGTAAACCCCTACGCGGCCCTTGAGTATAATGTACATTTCGTGACCGGGATCACCGGCATTAAAGAAAATCTCATCACTATTATATTTTTTAACCCCCCCTAGTTTGGCTAATGCGGCTAAATCCAGCATTATAGTGCCCCCCTTATACAATATTAAAGTTGTATTAAGACTTTTCATTAAGGATTTGTTGTTCACCCCGGCCCCATTGAGGTAAGTGTTAATATACCTGGATAGAATTCCAATTGTATATATAATAATAGTTTTTCTAAAGATTGGCTAGCATCAGGGGTAATCCCCCTGGGGAATATTCGCGGGTAAAACCTTTTGAATATAAAGGAGAATAATATCATAAAATGGAGGGGTTTAACAGATATCGACGAATTATAGTAACGAGGTGAGTTTAATGGACAGCCTAGATAAACGTTATCTATTAGCCGCTTTGTTCATATTGTTAGTGTTGGTCTTTATGGCCGGTTTTAAATATGCCGAGTTTAGAAATCCGGCTCCCCCGGAGGGCTGGCATATTGTCGATATTAACTCAGTCGATGAAAAGGGTGGGGATAGGGAAGATGCCTTAATCCAGGTATATATTTGTGGAGAGGTTAAAAAACCTGGGATATACATACTAAAGGAAAATGATAGGGTACATCAGGCAATAGAAATGGCCGGGCCAGCGGAAAAAGCTGATTTGCGATTTATTGAGATGGCCCGCCCACTAATAGATGGGGAAACAATTGTAGTTCCGGGAGAGGGGGAGCAAGTAGGGGAAATCGCAGAAATACATGCAACAAGGATATCTTCTTCCTCGGTTTCCTTGAATAACAAAGTAAATATAAATAGAGCCAATGCCAGCGAATTGTCTGATAAGCTAAATGGGATAGGGCCTGCTTTGTCCCAGCGGATTATTGATTATCGAGAATCCAACGGGCCCTTTCAAACGATTGAAGATATAAAAAATGTGAGTGGTATTGGCGAAAAAAAATTCGAAGCTATTAAGGAACACATTACAGTTAGGTAGCAGGGCCGGGGAGGAAAATAATAATGCCCTTGTCATGGTTTAAGATATTTATAATCCTAGTAGTTTCCGCGTGTATAAGCTATTATGATTGCCGGGTTTTGTTCATTTTACTATTTCTATTTCTTTTGGCAGGTGGAATCCGGGGTGGAAAATATTCTATGCAATCCTATAGTACCCTAGCCCTTTTCTTGATAGCCTCGTTGTATTTTGGCTGGTTTCAGGAAGAACCCCCCGTTAATTTAAAAACCCGGGATGGAGTGGTTTTGACCGGAATAGTGGAAACAATTCCTCGGTCTGATGGCAACAGGTGTAGTTTTATTTTAAGAAATCAAGAGATGGATAGGGATAAAAAGAAAGTTCAAGTGTTTTGTAACTTTATCGCTCCGATAGAAAGGGGTGAACAAATATCTTTGCGCGGGGATTTGAAACTACCTTCCTCCCCGGGGAATCCAGGAGAATTTGATTATCCCCACTACCTATCCTATAGTGGAATTTATTATTTGTTATCGGTTAAAGATAAAAATGCTATTACGGTTATTTCCGCCCCGGGTAGGGCGGATAGTTTTTTTGCCGCTGTTCGTCATTCGGGAGAAAATATTATCCAGGCGAATCTCTCACCTTCGGAGGCTGCCATCCTGATAGGAATGCTACTAGGTAAAACCGATGCTATGGACCCGGAACAATATCAGGAATTTCAAAAAAGTGGCATTGTGCATATCTTCTCGGTTTCCGGCCTTCATATCGGTTTTTTGCTTTTGCTAATGACTTGGCTTACATCGCTAGCTCGTTTTACCCCGAGAGTAAAATTCGCCGTCACTGTTTTTTCTTTGTTGCTATATGGCTCGATAGTAGCTTGGCCGGTATCAGTAATGCGCGCGGTGATAATGGGGATTATGGGACTTCTTGCCTATTATTCGGGAAGAGAAAATGCGCTTCTAAACGGTCTCGGACTGGCAGGAAGCATTATAATTATTATGGATCCTTTCGCTCTCTTTAAGATATCGTTTCAGTTATCATTTATGGCTACCTGGGGATTGCTTTACCTTTTCCCCCTTTTGAAAAAGAGGCTCCGCTACAAAAGCCGTATAGGAGATTTACTCTTAATTCCTCTATCGGCACAACTGGCGGTACTTCCTCTTATAGCTTATCACTTTAACCTTTTCAGTCCCGTATCTTTATTAAGCAACGTACTTACAACCTATTTGTCCGGAGCCTGTGTGATGCTAGGGCTGTTGACCTTGATGTTAGCCCAGCTCTGGCCATTGTTAGCGAGCATAATCCTATTACCAACCGGATTTTTTATCGAAATGATTCTGAGCATCAATAATGCAGTCTTGAAGCTGCCTTTCGCTTTCTATTGGGTAGCCACACCTTCTATTATAATAATAGGCACTTATTATATGGGTCTATTCCTCCTTGTTTTTCCTTGGCAGGGAGACGGGTCTAAAATAAGAGGATTAAGGCAGCTCGGGCTTTCTTTTCTCCTGGCATTTATTTTGCTGATATCATTGCCTGCCAGTCTTTATCAAAAAGGTGTTGTAGAGCTTGCCTTAATTGATGTAGGGCAAGGAGATAGCATCCTTTTAAAAACCCCCGGGGGGAAATTTATCCTGGTAGATGGCGGAGGTAGCCAATTTTCTGATCCTGGCAGCAAAAAATTACTTCCCTATCTGCATTATCGTGGCATACGAAAGATTGATCTCGTTATAAATACCCATCCGGATATTGATCATCTCCAAGGTTTGGAGAAGGTCTGTAAGGAATTGAGAGTTGCTAACATTGCTTTGCCTTTTTGCCTCAGGGAAGCCGAGGAATATAAGGAAATGAAGGAGATAGCTTTCAGGGAAGGGATACCTTTATTCTATCTTAAAAGCCGCCAACAACTCCGATTCGAGAAAGGTTGTGTAATAACTGTCTTGTATCCTGAAGGGGGAATATATAGCGGCCATGATTATAACAACAAATCTTTAGTTTTGCATGGCCAATACGGGGATTTTTCCTTCTTGCTAACCGGTGATGTAGGGAAAGAGGGAATGAGGGAAATAATGCGGCGGGGAAAACTAAAAGCAACAGCGATAAAAGTACCGCATCACGGCAGCAAGGGCTCGCTGCTGCCAGAATTTTACCGGGAGGTTAACCCTCACTGGGCCATTATTTCTGCCGGCGCCAACAATAGTTTTGGTCACCCCCACCCTAGTGTGTTAAACGAGTTGGGGGAACAGGGTATAAAAATTTTACGCACGGATAAAAACGGGGCAGTTGTATTTCGGAGCGATGGCCGCTCGGTTACGATTAGAACCGGAGCCGGAAACAAACTGCTTAAGGAGTTTAGTAGCGAGGGATGACAACAGTGCAAACCTCATTTTGCCACGGGCAGGCGTCGAGTTATTATACCTGTTGCAGCAAAACCGAGGAAACTTCCTAATTGCAAAGACATTAACGGGTGGATTGCGTATTCGGTAGATTAAGCCTTTGCCATATACGCTCCAGGGCTTTTTCGCTGTTATTCCTTACTGCTTCGGCATCCATAGTGAGTAGTTTGGCATCAAGCATCAAGAACTTCCCATCAACCATAGTTGCCCAAACATCATTAGCCTGAGCCTGATAAACCAGTTGATTATATATTCCGCTGTAGCTATTCGGTGTATTGTGCCAATTTCTGGGGTTTATAATGGCTATATCGGCCTTTTTCCCTACTTCCAAGCTACCTATTTCTTTTTCCTGCCCCATAGCCTGTGCGCCGCCTAAGGTGGCCATTTCAAACACCTTTTCCGCTGGCATACTGCCGGGACCGTAGAACGGTTTATGAATTAAAGCGGCCAGGCGCATTTCCATAAACTGATTAAGGTTATTATTGCAGGGAGCCCCATCGGCACCCAGGGAGACCCGGGCCCCCATATCCAACAATGGTGGAACCGGAGCTAGACCAGAAGCCAGTTTTAGGTTAGAAGCAGGGCAATGGACTATATTGACCTTATTTTGGGCTAGAATATTCATTTCTTCCTGGTTTATATGGATGCAATGTGCCAGTATTAACCTTTTGTGACAGAGACCGAGCTGTTCAAAGTAAAGGATATTCCTCAAGCCTCGTTCTAATTCGATCAATTCAACCTCACTTTTGTTTTCCGATGCGTGGGTATGAACAGGTATATCGAATTCTTTCGATAATCGACTGACCTCTAAAAGCAATTCATGGCTGCAGGATATCGCAAAACGCGGACAAAAAGCATAATGCAAGCGCCCGTCTTCTTTCCCGTCCCACCGTTCGAAAAGATTCATACTTTCCTGTAAGGAATTCTCGCGCGAATCTATAAGTTCTTTCGGCACCCTATCACCACAATCCATCATACATTTGCCTCCGAGATAGCGTAATCCGGACTGTTTTACCGCTTCGAACAATGCATCTGTATGCCCGACCGTTCCCATATCTATAACGGCGGTAGTAGCTCCGGAGATAAGTTCGGCAGATGCCAAAAGGGCGGAGTAATAAAGGGAGTCTTCATCATGGGCCGCTTCCAAAGGCCAGATGCGCTGTTCTAGCCAATCTAATAATTCCATGTCATCGGCTAAGCCTCGAAAAAGGGTTTGGCAAAGATGTACATGGGATTGTATGAGCCCAGGTATTACTAACATGCCTTTAGCCTTTATTTCCCGGGGAGCGTTATATTCGTCTAGTCTGCCTATTTTCTTAATCCGATTGTTCTCAATAAGAATATCTGCCTGCAATATATCACGCTGTAGGTTCATGGTTACTAAAGTCCCGTTACGGATTATGGTTGACATGTATATCCCTCACTCTCGCTATGGTTGTTTTCCCCACCTAGAAAATCCAGAAGTTCTTCTTGATAGTTATTTTTAAGCAGGATAAATAATAGGTCTTTAGCTCTTATTACTGTGTCCCCCCGTGGCGTTATTATTTCCTCTTGCCGCACAATCGCAGTCACCAGGCTGTCTTGGGGCCAGGGTATATCCTGCAAACTGCGGTTAGCTAACCAGGAGCCTTTATCAACGCTATATTCCATCAATTCGCTTTTTGTTTCCTGCAAAGCGACCAGCTCAAAAGAAAAAGGATGACGGGTTTTGCTGCCTGCTAGCAAATTCAACTTTTTAGCTACCAAGTCAATACTTGAGCCTTGGATTATAGCCGATAATAAAACTACGAAAAAGACCACGTTAAAGTAGTAACTGCCGCCTTCCAGACCCTCGACATAAGGATATGTCGCCAGCATAATAGGTACTGCACCCTTGATTCCTCCCCAGCAGATAAATAGTTTTTCTCTCAGGTTATATTCCCAGAATATCGTGCAAAGGAAGACGGCTACCGGACGCGCTATAAATGTCAGAATAATAGCAATAATAATTCCGTGTTGCCAGTTTTGTACGAGATCGGAGGGGAATACCAATAATCCTAACATGAGGAATAGAACCACCTGGCTAAAAGTGGATAAGCCCTCGACAAACCTAGATATACCTTGTTTATAAACGAAATCTGCATTTCCGATATAGCAACCGGCGATGAACACGGCTAAAAAGCCATTGGTGTTTAATTCATCTGCCAGCCCATAGCTTAAAAAGCAGAGACTTAGAACGAGGACATAGTAGAATCCGCCTGAATCAAGTTTAATCCGGTTAATTAAAAGGGGCGCGATTTTGCCTAATAAATAACCTATGGTTAAACCGGCTAATATTTGCCAAAGCAGCGTGCCCAAAAAAACTTGCCAGCTGGTGATTTCTCCCTGCATAAAACTGATAATGGTGACAGTCAAAATAATTGCCATGGGGTCGTTCGAGGCTGACTCCACTTCTATAGTTGCGGCTGTTTTGGGATCTATGCGTTTATTGCGGAATATGGCAAATACAGCAGCGGCATCGGTTGAGGACACAATTGCGCCTATTAATATAGCTGTTTCCAAGGGCAGGCCAATAAGCAGGTGGGATAGTAGTCCCAGGGTAACTGCCGTTATAATTATTCCCAGGGTCGCCAACGAAAATGCAGGCTGAAAGGCTAGACGCAACAGTTCATTTTTTGTGCTGAATCCGCCTTCGAAAAGAATAATGATCATACAGGCTATAGCGATCTGCTGCGCCAAAACCGGATCGTCAAATTGTATAAGGTTAAAGCCGTCGCTTCCAAATATCATGCCTAATGCGATAAAGATAATTAAGCCTGGTACGCCGAAACGAGCAGACATTTTACTGGAAAAGGTAGCGATGAGAAGCAGGATTGCAAAAAAGAATAGCATATTTCCCCCCACACGGTGTAAATTATTTATATTGTATTATTAAGGTTAACATAGTTTCCTAGTATTTCGCTAATGCGGTTCCTAAACAGCAACAATTAATTTTATACACCTTTCAATGGCGGCGTGCTTTATGCGCTGATTGCCCTGGCCTAGGTTCCTGGGGTATAATCGTGTCCGAAGGGAGCAAGCCGGAATGAGCTTCTTGCATCTATAGCCTGATGTGCTAAACACCGGTGAAAATGGCGCAAAGATTCCTTGCCGCGCTCGAAACAGAATTTGGGGGCTATTTTCATATTACAGGAAGGGGATGGAATAATTTTGGAGGAAGATTTTAAAGCTTTCGATTATAAGTACTTTAAGAATACGGTGATGGAGGTTTTGGGAATTGAAATAAGTGAATTTACCCGGGAACGAGTGGTAGCCACTATGCCCGTAACCCCTAAAACCCACCAACCTTTTGGTTTTCTACACGGCGGAGTGTCCGTGTTAGTAGCCGAGACAGTAGCATCGGCAGGGAGTTATCTGTTTATTGATGTAGATAAGCAGCGCGCGGTTGGCTTGGAGATCAATGCCAATCATTTGCGTAGTAAACGTGATGGGGTGATTAAGGCTGTAGGCACTCCGTTACACGTGGGGCGTAGAACTATCGTTTGGGATGTGCGGATATATGATGAGTCTGAGGAAATAATATGTATTTCCCGCTGCACAGTTGCAATAATTTAAGTACTTAGAAAGGGAATAATACCTTATGGGCAAAAAAAACATTTATTTTTTGTGGGGCAGTGATAGCTATCTAATTGATCGTGAGGTGGCTGGAATTCATACCCGCACGACCCGGGAAAGGGGAGAGGAAGCTGAAGTAATTTATCTTAATGCCGATGAATTGAATGCATATGAATTATTAGAAGCTATACAATTTAGTCCTTTATTCTCTTTGCAACGAATCTTGGTAATAAGGAATCCCTGGTGGTTAGGAAAGAGTGAAAAACGGGGAGGAAAATTCGCCGAAATCGAGCAGGTATTAGCGGATTATATGCGGCAAGATTTCCCCGACCAAATATTGGTGCTGACCGCTAGCGAACATAGAATTGCCAATAAATTAGTGAAAATGTTAGACAATGAGGCCACTGTAATAGCCTGCAAACCCCTAAGTAGTCAACAGTTGGCGGAATGGGTGACTGGGGAGTTTGCCTCCCGGGGATTAAATGCAGAAAAGGCTGCCATCAACATGATGGCAAAAAGCGGACAAGATATGTATTACCTACAGAATCTCATTGAAAAAACTGCCTTAATGGTAAAGGGGAGATCAGTGGTAACTGCCGACATTGAAGATGAGCTAGAGTCAAAAATTGAGGTCAAAGTGTTCAGATTAAGTGATGCGTTATTGAAACGTGACCCCATAGCCTCCCTAAAAACCTATAATCAACTGTTAGCCCAAGGAGAACATCCGATACTGTTCCTATATATTATTGTGCGGCAGTTCATGGCCCTAGCGAAGGTAAAATACTACAGCGAAAAGTCTTATTCCAATAGGCATATAGCAGAACAAACGGGGTTGAAAGAATTTATGGTTAATAAGATGCTGGATAATTGCCGCAGATTTAGCTGGGATGAACTGCAGCGACTCTTTCAAACCTTTTTATATACGGATAATAAGTTTAAAAGTAGCAGTTTAGACGATAAAATACTTATGGAGACATTGATAGTGGAAATCTGCGGTCGCGAAAAAAATAAGAACCTGCCCGGAGACAGGTTCATGACTACTTACTAATACTATTCAGCTTTTTGCTTAAGGCCGATTTTTTCCTGGCTACATTGTTCTTATGCAGTATTTTTTTATTGATGCTTCTATCTAAAAGGGAGGTTACTTGCAGCAATTTGCTGCTGGCTGCATCCGAATCCTCCGCAATTATGGCACTTTCATATTGCTTAATCGCCGTTTTTAGCCTGCTTTTATAGGACTTGTTATTAAGCCGGTTGGCTTCCGACCTACGAGCCCTTTTTGCCGGGGTTTTGCTTTTAGCCACATTTTCACCTCCTTGTTTACTGAAGACTAACAGGATTAATATAGCACTCCCCAAATTAAATTGCAAGAAATAATTAAATTACTTTAGCGAAAGGCAGGCTGCTGGCGTTCTTGCGCAGGTTGCGAGTGCAAATTAATTAGTCTTAACGATACTAGGGCATATTTCTAAATGCTTTTATCCAAAATTAATACGAGACGAGAATAAAGTAAAGACTAGTATTATACAATAACCGGTTCTAATTATTAGTTGTCCACCATAGATTTAATAAGATATAAGCTTGATGGGGTGGACAGGGTGCGCAAACAATATTTATCTACTATTATAAAGAGCATATTCCTTATGCAATTATTCTTATTGGTTTTAATAACTGGGGTTAGTGCCGAGGTTAGCAGCCCTTACATCAAAAAGATGCCTTCTTTTGATATCCAGAATATCCTGTTGCCATTTAAAATAATTGAGTTAGATGAAAATCAGGCGACTAACCTTTTCCGTGAAGTTAATGTGGTGTTTGCCGGGGAAAATAACACTTTGCCTATGACAAAGCATTACTTTAAAGAAAGGATGCCGGAAGATTTAATGATATCCAGCATTCAAGCCCTAGCATACGGTCGTGGCGAAAAAGATACGGGTGAGGATAAAGATAAGCAAATTATTCAAATAACTGAAGTTGAACCGGAACCTCCGGAGAAGAATCAGGCTACTGATTACAGTAGCTATTTTAAAGACTGCAAGGTAGTTTTTTATTGTACCCATAGTTCCGAGTCCTACATACCTGATAGTGGGAAAGCCCGCTGTGAAGGACAGAAGGGATTGATTAACGATGTGGCCCGAGGCATTAGTGAATCATTAGGCAAACAGGGACTAGCGGCCGAATTTTTAGACCGAACTCATGATTTTCCCGATTATAATAAAAGCTACACTAATTCCCGGGAGACAGTACAGGAAATTGTCAAATCAAACAACGGATTACTAGCCCTTTTTGATATTCATCGTGATAGCATACCCGGGTTAGAAAAGGCAGAGACTGTGGTAATAAGAGGCAAAAAAAGCGCTCGCATCCTGGTAATTGTCGGGACCGATGAACGCAAAGACCATCCGAAATGGCAGGACAATTTAGAGTTTGCCCAGGAAATATATCAAAAGGGGGAAAAAATATATCCCGGTCTGATAAAAGGGGTAAGAACCAAAGCGGGGACCTATAACCAAGAATATTTTCCGCGGGCTTTATTGTTGGAATTGGGCGGAGACTTGAATACATTGGCCGAAGCCAATTATGCAGGGCAGTTATTTGCTGATATCTTAATCGAAGTCTTGAAGGAGCTATAAAGGAGTTATATTAGAATGTCGAAGACCAAGCAATTTTTTTTCCTTTTAGTTATTTTAGGATTATTTATCAGCGGGCTTAATACTAGTAATGAGGGAATTAATCATCTAACCCTGGATGATCGAGGCCCTGTATTTGCCTGCAATTATGTACAGGGAAACTTAAATGTACATTTGCTGTCGAACGATTATATAGTGTCACCCGAGTTTTTGTACAGCAAATGGCAGCAGCTATGGCTAACTGCAAAAGATTACTGTGGACGGTCAATGGAAAACTTCCACAGGTCATGGTTGATGTTTAAAACGGTATTTTTTTAAATATTTTCCGAATTTGTTTCCATGAAAAAATCTACGCACCTACCGAATATCTCCTTAAACCCCATCAATTGAACCTTGGCACTTAATCAGTTATAATTTGATAAGCCCTAACCTAATAAGGATTAACTTGCTTTCGATGGCTCGGGGAACATAAACACTGATGAAAAGTGAGATAAGTTTATCGTAGGGTGAAAATACCTAGGGAGGAAGGACTATCGATGCACTCCTCGCCCCCTTACTCCAATTTTTTTATTAATACCTTGGAGGTTAAAATTTGCAAAAAAATATTAGAAATTTCTGTATTATTGCCCATATAGACCACGGCAAATCAACCTTGGCAGACCGTTTTCTCCATTTGACCGGGGCCCTCAGCGATAGGGAAATGAAAGAACAATTTTTAGATAAAATGGAGTTGGAAAGGGAAAAAGGTATCACCATCAAGCTCAAACCGGTTAGAATCACTTATCAGGCCAGGGACGGGCAAGAATATATCCTAAATCTGATTGATACTCCGGGACATGTTGATTTTTCCTATGAGGTTTCGCGCAGCCTAGCCGCTTGCGAAGGGGCCTTGCTAGTTGTAGATGCTTCCCAGGGGATAGAAGCCCAGACCTTGGCCAATGTCTATATGGCTATGGACTTGGATTTGGAGATAATAGGGGCGGTAAATAAAATTGACTTGCCCGGGGCAGAACCGGAAGTAGTAAAACAGGAGATGGAAAATGTTTTAGGGTTGGCTCGGGATGAGGTTTTGCCTATTTCGGCCAAATTAGGAACTGGCGTGGAGAATGTACTAGAAGCAATAGTGAATAGAATACCCCCTCCTTCCGGTGATAGGGGGGCAGCTTTGCGAGCCTTGATATTCGACTCTTATTTTGATTCGTATAAAGGAGCTATATCCTATATTAGGGTGGTAGAAGGTGAGTTGCGCCCGGGCGACATGATTCGCATGATGTCCAGCGGCAAAGAATTTGAGGTAGATGAAATTGGTGTCTTATCTCCTTACATGAATGAAGTTGAAGTCCTCAGTTCAGGCGAAGTAGGCTATGTAGCAGCGGGAATTAAGAATGTGAATGATACCCGGGTTGGGGATACTATAACCGGAGCCAGTCAACCGGCCCTAGAGGCCTTACCCGGCTATCAAGAAGTCAAGCCTATGGTCTACTGCGGGCTATATCCTTTGGAGAACAGCGAATTTGAGCGACTCCGGGAGGCCTTGGATCGCTTAAAGCTAAATGATGCTTCCTTGTTCTACGAACCGGATAACTCGGATGCTTTAGGTTTCGGTTTCCGCTGTGGCTTTTTGGGTCTTCTGCACCTAGAGATAGTCAAAGAGAGGCTGGAAAGGGAATATGATTTGAGCCTTTTAGCCACAGCCCCTAGCGTTGTGTACCGGGTGATACTGACTGATGGCAGTGAGGTTCAGGTGCAAAATCCTACCCATTGGCCTCCTCCACAGAAAGTTGACCGGGTTATGGAGCCCTGTGTTAAAGCCTCTATAATGGTCCCTAATGATTTTGTAGGTACTATTATGGAGCTATGCCAAGAAAAAAGGGGCCAATTTATTACTATGGAATATTTGACAACTCATCGGGTGGTAATTAACTACAAGTTGCCTTTAGCCGAAATACTATATGATTTTTTCGATGCGATGAAATCCCGTACCCGCGGCTATGCCTCTTTGGACTATGAGTTTTATGGCTTTGAGGTATCTGATTTAATAAAGCTGGATATTATGCTTAATGGGGAAATAGTTGATGCTTTGAGTTTTATTGTTCACCAGGACAAGTCCTATCATCGGGCAAGGGCTATCGTGAATAAATTAAGAAAGATAATTCCTCGCCAAATGTATGAGGTTGCTATCCAAGCTTCAATCGGCAACCGGATTATAGCCCGGGAAAGCGTAAAAGCTATGCGCAAAGATGTTTTGGCTAAATGCTATGGGGGGGACATAACCCGTAAAAAGAAACTTTTGGAGAAGCAGAAAGAAGGAAAAAAGCGGATGAAGCAGATTGGTCGGGTGGAAGTGCCCAAAGATGCCTTTATGACGGTCCTGGATATAGAGAATGATTAATGATAATAATGGGAATTCTCTCAGAAAGATAATACCCCTTGGAATCTATGTTCATATTCCCTTTTGCCAAAAAAAATGCGGCTACTGTGATTTTTATTCCCTGCCCCTGCAATCTCCTGCCCAACTTCAGCTATATACTGAGGCTATACAAGAGGAAGCTAAAAAACGTGCCGAATATTTCCGGCAACACATAATTACCAGTATATATCTAGGGGGTGGTACCCCTAGTCTGCTTAGCCTAGAACAATTGCAAAACATTATGCAGGTATTTATTCAAAATTATAACCTTAGTGATGATGTGGAAATAAGCTTGGAAATGAACCCGGCGACAATGCGGGAAGGTTTTATAAAGGGTATTTTAGCTACCGGAATCAACCGTATTTCTTTAGGAGTGCAAAGTTTTTCTCCGGCAGAATTAAAGGTACTTGGTCGTGTTCATGGCTATTATGAGATAATCAATAGCATAGAGGCACTACATATAGCAGGATGCCAAAATTTCAACCTAGATTTGATATATGGTATACCGGGGCAAAGCCTGGAATCTTGGCAAAGAAGCCTGGAACTGGCAATCTCCTATGAACCCAAACATATTTCAACTTATCTACTGCAATTGGGTGAAAGAACTGCTATGGCCCAAGCTGTAAAGAATGCCCAAATCGAATTGCCTGGCGAAGAAATTGAAAACACTATGTTTTACATGGCTCTGGATAATCTATCTTCGGCAGGTTTTAGACATTATGAGATTTCAAACTTCTGCCGGACGGGATACGAAAGCTGTCATAACCTGAACTATTGGTCCGGCGGGGATTATATCGGCATAGGTGCGGGGGCGGTATCTTGTATAGAACGCCTAAGGTACCGTAATCGGCCATCTTTGAAGAACTATTTGATAAGTATCGAGAAAGGACAAGAGGCACCGGTGGAAATACTGGAGCAAATGAGCGCCGAGGAAAAAATGCGGGAAGAAATAATACTATCCTTAAGGCTTTGTAACGGGATAGATTTAACGCAATTCCTTGCTAAGCATAAACTAGACTTTAGAAAGAGATTTGCCGCCGAAATAAAAGATGCAGAGGATAACGGCCTATTAAAGCTGGAGAATAACTGGCTTGCCTTAACCAGGAAGGGATATTTTCTCTCCAATCAGGTATTTTGCCTATTTATATGACCTTTCTCGGACTTGACAAAGGTTTTCACAGGTGATATTTTCTTATCAATAGTGATTAGCACTCGACCAAGGAGAGTGCTAACAGGTGGTGGATTTTATGTCTCTAGATGAAAGGAAAAGAAGAATACTAGAATCTATTATCCGAGATTATGTGGAAACAGCAGAACCGGTTGGCTCCCGGGCTATGGTAAAAAAACATGATTTAAGGATAAGCGCGGCGACAGTTAGAAACGAAATGGCGGATCTTGAAGATATGGGCTATCTGGAACAGCCGCATACCTCCGCGGGTCGCATACCTTCGGAAAGGGGTTTTCGTTATTATGTGGACTGTATGATGGAAAAAGAGCCACCTGGGGAAAAGGAATATGCTTTATTACAACAATTATTTGCGCATAATATAGAGGATTGGGAACAGGTCATTTTAGGGATAGCCCACTTTTTATCCCAAATGACCCGCCATGCTGCTTTTGTCATCATGCCGGCAGTAAAATTCACCGAATTTCGCAGTCTGCAGTTGCTTCCTTTAGACAGCGGCAAAGCCTTACTTTTGTTAATATGCGATATGGGTATAATACTACACCGCATAATAAATGTGCCTGAACCGATATCCCCTCAGGATTTGCATTCCATTGCCGATTTATTCAACCAGGTTTTCAAAGGGCAACGCTTGGAGAAAGTTAGAAGGAGCGACCTGCAATCATTAAGGGACGACCTAAGCCAAAGACGTAAAGTAATTGATAATGCCCTGGAAGCTATAGATAATCTCATGCAGAACTCGCGGGACGAAAAGGTATGGGTAAGCGGGGCGCTCAATATACTCAATGAGCCTGAATTCAAGGACATGGAAAAACTTAAGAAAATATTGAATCTTTTGGATGAAGACGATTCTTTAAGACAGATTGTCCCTGAAGAACTGGGTGAAACGGTTGATATAAAAATAGGGCAAGAGAACCCATTAGAAGAGATAAAGGAAATGAGTCTAGTAGTAGCGGGGTATAAGTCTTTTGGCGAGCTGGGTAAGATAGGTGTGATAGGCCCGGTGCGCATGGAATACTGGAAAGCCGTTGGAACGGTGGAAACAGTGCGGGATATTATAGAAGATTATCTGAAGGGTTTGGGTTAGGATATATACCTTTTGGTTACAAAGGAGGGAAAGATGCCGGAAAGCAAACCAACCAGTAAAAAATCAGATGACAGATTCCAGGCCTTGTTAAGTAACGCTAATGCTTCACGTGCCATCTCGCAGGTGGTAGAAGGTACTATCGGACCAAAAGGTCTCGATATAATGATGGTAGATAGGTTCGGCGATGTGGTAATAAGCAATGATGGGGTAACCATACTAAAGCTCATGGAGGTCAATCACCCAGCGGCTCGTATGATAATAAACACCGCCCGGGCCCAGCAGTCAGAAATAGGGGATGGCACCACGACAGCTACTATTATTTCCGCAGCATTGATCGCTGAGGGAGCTGAACAGGTCTTGAAGGGGGTACCGGTCAACCGAGTAATAGAAGGCATAGAACAGGGTATCGCAGCATCTCTGGCCTTATTGAAAAAGCAGAGCCGAACTGTGGAAACCTTGGATGACAAGGTGTTATTTAATATTGCCGAGATCGCCGGGAGAGGCAGACGGGACTTAGCTCGTTTGGTTATCAAGGGTGCCCAAATGGTAGGAAAAAAGAAGCTTTTGGACCGGGATTACAAGTTTGCCGATGCCGTATCAGCACGGGAACTAGCCCCCAGCCAGGTTTTCCGAGGGGTCTTGCTTCATAAGGAGCCGGTAAATAAGGATATGCCAGAGATTTTAGAAAACCCCGCAATAATGGTCGTAGACGATGCCCTGGGTCCTGAGGAGATCGAAAGGGAAGCCGTGAAAAGCGAAAGTGGTTTCCAGTATTATTTACGAACCAAGGCTATCTATGAAGAAAACCTGCGCAAAATTCCTGAATTGGGAGTAAAAATGCTAGTGGTGGATCGCGGCATTGATGATATAGCGGAAGAATTCCTGACCGACATGGGAATAATGGTTCTACAACGGGTATCGTCCCGGGAAATTGAGAAACTCTGCCGGCATACCGGGGCCCGGAAACTAAAACGGAACGGGTTTAACCGGGATGTAGATACCCTTAGGGGTTATTTAGGTCGGGCTAAGTTAGTTAAAGTAGATGAAAAACTGCAGCAAACATACGTATATGATGGCGGGGGGGAAAGTTGGACAACTGTTCTTATAGGTGCCTCCACGGAAGAGGTGGTGGAGGAACGCGAGCGCATGGCTAAGGATGCTGCCGCAGCCGTGCAAGCTGCCGTGCAGGGGGGGGTACTTCCCGGTGGAGGTGCTACCGAGGTCTGGCTAGCGGCACATATGGAAGAAGTAGCCAAAGAACTCGAAGGCATGGCTGCCTTTGGGGTCAATTGTGTTAAAGAAGCCTTGATCAAACCATTTTCCTGCTTGATTAGTAATGCGGGTTTTAACCCGCTGGAAAAGCTGGGGGATGTGGCTATGGCACAAAGGAAAAATAATAGTGATTCTATAGGGATTGACTGTGAGAAGGGCAAGCTGACTGACATGATGCGGCAAGGGATTGTTGATCCCGCCCCGGTAAAAATATATGCCATAAGGGCGGCTGCCGAAGTAGCAGTAGCCATATTGAGGATAAATACTATTATTAAAATGAGGAATGAACCGGAACAACCGGAGAATATAGAAAACTGGGATTAGAGGTGGTATATAATGACTAAAGAAGGGTTTGAGGCGGAAAAAGAATTAGAAACAGCCGAAAGTGGTGAATTATCCGCCGATATACAAGAAAAAGATATCGGGGCCCTGGAAGAGGAAATCGCTAAATTGCAGGCGGAAAACCAAAAAAATCAGGATTTGCATCTGCGGGCATTGGCAGAGCAAGAGAATATAAAAAAACGGGCCGCTAGGGAAAGGGAGGAATATATTAGATTTTCCACCTTGCCGTTGATAAATAAATTGCTATTAGTAACAGATGATCTAGACCGGGCCTTAGGTGTTTCTCTTGCTAACCAGGACTTGGAAGCCTTCAAAAAGGGGGTCGAAATGATAGCCCGGAAATTGCAGGATTTGATTAAAAATGAAGGGGTAAAGGAGATTGAAGCAGTCGGTAAGCCTTTTGATCCGGCATATCACCAGCCGTTAATGGTGGAAGGCAACGGTAATGATGAGCAAGAAAATATAGTGGTCGAAGAATTTCAGAAGGGCTACATAATGCATGGCCGAGTTATTCGCCCTAGTCTGGTTAAAGTCAGCAAAGAATAGTCAGGTTTATCGGATGATGGGATAATACCCATATCATCCCTAGGGTTTTGCAATCGAAAATGACAAATATATGCTTCTTTGAAGGGAGCTTTATCCTTAGATAATTATTGGAGGTGTGGCAAATGGGTAAGGTTGTAGGAATTGACCTTGGGACAACAAACTCAGTAATAGCCGTAATGGAAGGGAATGAAGCCAAAGTA
Organism: uncultured Syntrophomonas sp.; assembly: GCA_964422685.1. Classification (GTDB taxonomy): domain Bacteria; phylum Bacillota; class Syntrophomonadia; order Syntrophomonadales; family Syntrophomonadaceae; genus Syntrophomonas. Next base: position 31,456 of record CAYRCG010000006.1, read on the forward strand.
ATTAGCAATGCCGAAGGGGAAAGACTTACCCCCTCGGTGGTGGGGTTTTCAAAAAGTAATGAGCGCTTGGTAGGTAGGATAGCAAAGCGCCAGGCCATTACTAATCCGGATAGAACGGTATTATCCATCAAAAGAAGAATGGGTACCGATTATAGAGCCAAAATAGACGATAAAGAATATAGCCCCCAGGAAATATCCGCCATGATATTACAAAAGCTTAAAGCCGATGCAGAGGCTTATCTAGGCGAGAAAATTACTCAGGCGGTAATTACCGTCCCGGCTTATTTTACGGATGCCCAGCGGCAAGCAACCAAGGATGCGGGGAAGATTGCCGGCTTGGAAGTGTTAAGGATTATTAATGAACCAACGGCAGCAGCCCTAGCATACGGATTGGAAAAAGACGAAAGCCAAACCATTCTGGTCTTTGACCTAGGCGGGGGCACTTTTGATGTATCTATATTGGAATTAGGCGATGGCGTTTTCGAAGTGAAGGCTACTAGCGGCAATAACCGCCTAGGTGGTGATGACTTTGATGAAAGAATCATAAACTGGTTGGTAGAGGAATTCAAAAAGGAACAAGGGGTTGACCTCAGGAATGATAAGATGGCTATGCACCGGCTTAAGGAAGCAGCCGAAAAGGCTAAGCACGAACTTTCCGGGGTGATGAATACAGATATTAATATTCCCTATATTACAGCGACTCAGGAGGGCCCCTTGCACTTGGAAAAATCCCTTACCCGGGCTCGCTTTGAGGAAATGACGGCTGATCTAGTGGAAAAAACTATGGGACCGGCCCGCCAAGCCATGAAAGATGCCGGGTTGAAGATAAACGAGTTGGATAAGGTGATATTGGTAGGAGGCTCCACAAGAATGCCTGCGGTTCAGGAGGCCATCAAGAATATCACCGGCCGGGAACCTTTCAAGGGGATAAACCCGGACGAAGTTGTATCTGTCGGGGCAGCAATTCAAGCCGGGGTTTTGACCGGTGAAGTCACCGATGTAGTCTTGCTCGATGTTACTCCACTTTCGCTGGGTATCGAAACATTGGGGGGAGTTTTTACGCGGATAATTGAACGTAACACCACTATTCCGACCGCTAAGAGCCAAGTATTTACTACCGCCGCAGATAACCAGACCTCAGTTGACATCCATGTCTTGCAGGGTGAAAGGAAGATGGCCGGTAATAATGTCACTTTGGGAAGATTCCAATTAACCGGGATACCATCCGCCCCACGCGGGATACCACAAATTGAGGTAAAATTCGATATAGACGTAAATGGTATAGTAAATGTAACTGCCAAAGACACCGCGACAGGTAAGGAGCAAAGAATTACCATAACCTCCTCTAGTGGTCTGAGCGATGAGGAAATCGACCGTATGGTAAAAGATGCTGAGAAATTTGCCGAGGAAGACGAACAGCGCTTAGAGGAAATTGAAACCCGCAATGCAGCAGATAGCATGGTCTACCAAGCGGAAAAAACCATCAAGGAATACGAAGAAAAGATTGATGAGGAGTCTAAAAAAGAAATCGAAGAAGCTAGCGCTGAGTTAAAAACAGCCCTAGAAGGTGGCGTTATAGAGGATATAAAAAAGAAAACAGAATCTTTGACTGAAGCGGTTTTCAAGTTTACTAGTAAAATGTATGAAGAAGCCGCCAAAAGTGCAGAAGCCGGGGCAGGAGGCTCCGCTAATACCGATGATGGTGAGGTCTTTGATGCTGATTACAACGTAACTGAAGATGATAAAAAGGAAGATTAGTATAGGACCATCGAAGGCAAGATATTGGTTTATCGGGAAGTACTGTACCTTCGGGTATTGGTCTATGCTCATATAAAGCATGCGTAATATTATCAGTATAATTAACTAGGGGGAGTGGTTAAAACCCGGCGACTTAAACCGTCCGGGTTGACCTGTTTTTTCAGGAAGGTGGGAAAGGATGTCCGCAAAGCGCGATTATTATGAGGTTTTAGGCATTTCACAAGGAGCTAGCGCAGAAGAAATAAAAAAAGCTTACCGACAGAAAGCCCGTAAATTACATCCCGATGTTAACCGGGACGATCCCCAGGCCGAAGAAAGATTCAAAGAAGTTTCAGATGCTTACGAGGTTTTAAGTGATACCCAAAAACGGGAGATATATGACCGGTTTGGGCATGATGCATTTGATCCTACGCGGAATGCTGCGGGAGGGTTTGGTGGATTCGATGATCTCGGTGGCGGGTTCGGTGATATATTTGATATATTTTTCGGTGGTGGCGGTGGTCGAAGGAGAACCGGCCCCCAAAGGGGGGCTGACCGTGAACTGCGTCTAGAAATAAACTTTGAGGATGCTGTTTTTGGCACAGAGAAAGAGATTGAAATATCCCGGATGGAACGCTGTGAAAAATGCAAAGGCAGTGGGGCGGAACCCG
>CAYRCG010000007.1:0-29657 GCA_964422685.1 uncultured Syntrophomonas sp.
TGTTATCAACCATATTGACATAGTGCAAGAATTCCTAAAAAGTTCGCATAAGCATGGTGTCGGAGGGGGGACTTGAACCCCCACCCGGTTAAGGATACGCCCCTCAAACGTACGTGTCTGCCTGTTCCACCACTCCGACATAATCTTTATTTTAGCTATTCCAACGAAAACCATTATATAATGCTTTGGTGGTGCTGTCAATTACCCGGATATTTAGCTCACATAATGCCGTTTTTTAGGCTAATTGCCTAGGAGAGGGAGGTTAATTATACTTACGTACTTAATGGCACATCTTATCATCACGATAACTAACCCGCCTGGTTTTTTTGCTCCTCTGTTTCATCCGGTGTTATTTCGGGTTTGAAAAGCTCTACCTGGTACCAGTCTATCATTTCCATGGCGTCAATGTTAAAAGAATCTACATCTTTGCCCAATAGTTTGGCGGCCTTCCTCTGGAAAAGCCACAGGCAAGGGGCGTCATCCACAATAATTTGCTCCGCCTTGCGCAGTAAATCATTCCTTTCTTTCCCATTTGCCGCCGCCCGGGATGATTCCAATACCTTGTTCACCTGGGGATTGTTGTAGCCGGAAAAATTACTGCTCCCCATCCGGGAAGAATGGTACAGGCTGTAAAGGAAGCTATCCGCGTGGGGATAATCGGCTTTCCATCCCAAGCGGAAAAAACTCATGTTTATCCCCGACATCTGTCCCCGATAGAACCCCCACTCAAGGGCCTGAGTCTGCACAGTTATCCCTAGTTCAGCCAGTTGTGCGGCCACGGCTTCCGCCACTAATCTATGGGCTTCGCCGCTATTATAGGTAAGAAGTAAGGGGGGCAAGCCCTCCCCGCTTGGATAACCGGCTTCTTCCAGAAGTTCCTTAGCCTTCTCCGGTTTATAACTATAACCTTGCATTTCTTCACTATAACCCGGGATACCGGCGGGGATGGCTCCTTTCGCGAGAAGATAGCTGCCCCCGAATATTTCATCATTAATTTTTTTTCGATCTATGGCGTAGTTGAGTGCCCGGCGTAATTGATAATTACCCGCGAAAGGTTTCTTGTTTAAATTAAACACCAGGGAATAAGTTTCTAATATGGGCTTTTCGACATATAAATCCTTGTATTCCGGGGCTTTTCTGATTTCCTTTATTTCTTCTAGGGGTATCGCATCTAGGTAATCCAATTTTCCCGCACGGTATTCGTCCAAAGCCTGCTTTTCATCGGGAAATACCTGCATATTGATAGCCTCTAGATGAGGACTGCCCCGGTAGTATTTGTCGTTTTTAATCAAGAAGAAATGCTTATTCTCCTTGTTTTCCTTAAGAACAAATGGTCCCGTACCGGCTTGGGGGTCATTGCTATCCTTGCAATCATAAACCCAAAAAAGCGGATGGCCCAAGGAATAGATAAAAATCCTGTCCGGCTGAAGCAGGTTGATTCTTATAGTGTGTTTGTTTAGGACCTTAATGCCGTGAATATCATTATTCTTGCTTTGCAAATATTCCGCACAACCGGCTATAGGCAGGAATAGGCTTACATTGGACCAATCTTTCATATTACTGAGATTTCTCTCCCATGATGCTTTAACATCTTCAGCACACAGTTTTTTCCCATTATGGAATTGCAGATCTTCCCGCAGGTGCAGGGTGAGCGTTTTGCCCCCGTTGGAATAACTCCACCTTTTGGCTAAAGCCGCCTTTACCGTGCCCTTTTCCTCATCGAAATAGATTAAACCCTCATAAATAGGGGAAGCCAACAAGTTTTCTGCATGATTGCTTAGTTTGGCCGGTTCGATGCTGTTGACTTCGCCCACAAGTCCGATATTGAAAGGTCGGGTGTCCAGGCTGGCAGTGTAAATCGCCACTTGACGCCAGTGTATAATGGAGGCTGATATAATTATCAGGCCGATTAAACCCGCAAACAATACTACTTTTTTTAACCGGATAACCACCGCAAAAGCCCTCCTCGTTTTAGCCCTTTAGATATTTATATTGGAGGAGGATGGATATAATTCCTCAAATGCTTTATTATGGCATAAGGTTGGCTGTCGGTGGCGAGTTCGGGGAGATAGAAAGCGAGAGTTATTGGTAGATAGCTCGGTAGGCATCATAATTCTTCATTACAGTTTTAACATAATTCCGAGTTTCTCCGAATGGTATCCTATCTAGTTCCTCCTTATCTCCGTCCCAAATACCCTGTGATTGCCATTCTTTTACCTTTCCCCGACCGGCATTGTAGGCGGCGATGAGCAAAGGCAGCTCTCCCTCGAACTCCCGGCTAAGGCTATTAAGATACCAGCAGCCAAAGCTGATATTTGTTTCCGGGTCTAGCAACTGTTCGGTGGTAAAATCGCTGATGCCCTTTTGTTCGGCTATCCATGCAGCGGTTTCCGGCATTATTTGCATCAAGCCACGGGCACCTACCGGGGATTGGGCGGCAGGCTGATATTTGCTTTCGGCGCGAATTATGGCGAAAACAAGGTAGGGGTCCACCTGGTCCTCATAGGCAGTGTCGAATACTATATCCCGGTGAGGTTGCGGATAAAAATAGCTTATCCAGCTTGGAAAGGTTAACACCATAGCTAAGAAAAGCAGGATAAGTACCCATAAGCCCAAAGGGAATCGTCCTTTTTTTCTCTTGGCCAAGACTTATTCACCCCCACAAATAAGAATAATGGAGACTGAAGTAGTATAATACATCCTATTGCTAGTAATGATTAAATATTGTTGTAATATCTGGTGACCTTTGCTATTGTTTCCTCCATCGTGCCCCGATTATCGATAATAAGATCCGCCCTTTGGGCCTTTTCGTCTAGCGGCAATTGGGAATCTATGCGTCTAATCGCATTTTCCCGTTGGATTAGGTCCCTGTTCATAAGCCTTTTAATCTGCGTCTCCCGGTCCACCCAAACCACCCAGATCTGGTCAAATAGTTTTTCCATACCGGTTTCATAGAGCAGAGGAACCTCCATTACTACAATTGCTTCGGGCCGCTCCCGCTCAATTCGGCTCAACTGCTGTCTGATTTCCCGCATAATCGATGGGTGAGTCAATCTGTTTAATAGCCGAAGTTTTTCCGGGTCTTGGAAAACTATCCCGCCCAGTTCTTTTCGGTTGATAGTGGCGTCTTGGTGCAGTATGCCCTTTCCGAAGGCCTCTAGCAAATCATAGTAAGCAGTTGTGCCCGGTTCTATAACCCTATGCCCTATTTCATCTGTGCTGAGCAAAATAGCACCCATCTCCTCCAGGGTTTTAGCCACCATGCCCTTCCCGCTGGCTATGCCACCGGTCAGTCCTATCATCTTCATTTCCAAAACGCCCCATTCTCTTATATGATTTCGAGTATTCCCAGGCTTATCAAGATAATACCGGGTATTAAAGAGGAAATCAGATTTAAGCGGGCTACCTTTACCTTAATACCTAATTGTAATCCGCAATTTACTAATATGAATTTTAGCACACCTACAGCCAGGGCAGTTAACAGAATATTAAAACCTGCCATAGCTACCCCGACACCTGCACCCAGGGCATCCATAGCCAAAGCCAAACCTAAGAAAAAGGCTTCCCGGGTGCTGATCTCACCGGATCGGTCAAAATCAGCCCGGGCCGGTTCCTTTAATATATTGATAATTATACCCAAAGGCTTGATATTTAGGCTAAAGAGAGGTTCATCATCCATCTTGTCCGCATCTTTTATCCGGTCCCGGCAGGCCGAAAGTAAAAAATAAACACCGATTAGTATCAACATTATCGCCCCTAAGCGAGCGGATAGTTGGGGCGGAAATATTTGCGCCAGCCCCATCCCGCATAACATGGAAAGGCTCACGGCTAAAGTCGAGGCCAGGGCTATAACTATAAGTGATGCTAGGGGGATTCTAATTTTCTTTAAACCATAGGCCATGCCCGCAAAAAATCCATCACTGCTTACAGCTAAGGCAAAAATTATAATATTAAGGTACTGCAATCGAGGCAACTCCTATCCCGTATCTTATTTATATAGTTACAATATGGATAGCAATAGGAATATGTTACCCCGGCAGTTTTATGGAAGACAGAAAACGGGGGAAAGGGGGGAAGGCAGGGGATGAAGGGGCGGGAAAAAGGCGAAGTTAGCAGTATTTATTGTTGGCATTTCTCGCAGTAATGACTGCTCCTGCCGCCGATTCTGGTCCTTTGCAAAGGTTGACCACACCTGGGGCAGGCTTGGTTAAAGCGACCGTAAACCTGCAGGTGGTTTTGGAATTCACCCGCTTGCTGTCTGCCGTCCCGGTAATCGCGAAAAGTAGTGCCGCGATATTTAATACTTTTGTTTAAAACCCCTTTAATCGCGCAGCATAAAACCTCTGTTTCCTGCGCAGAAAGGGTGGCGGCCTGGCGGTCGGGTCTAATCCCCGCCGCAAACAGGGCTTCATCTGCGTAAATATTGCCCAGACCAGAAATCAGGTTCTGATTCAAAAGCAGGTTTTTTATCGCCGTGCGGCGTCCGATAATAACCTGCCGTAAATAGCTAGGGCAAAAACTTTCACTTAAAGGCTCCCGGCCCAGGCGGGAGAAAAGGCTATCGATGTCCCTAAGCAACCATAGCCCCCCGAAGCGGCGGGCGTCCTGATAACAAAGCCCAAGCCCTTTATCTAAATGAAGAACTACATGTGTATGCGGTTCATCGGCGGTTACCTCCCTCTCCCGGATATATAACCGGCCGCTCATACCCAGGTGAAAAACTAAAAAAAGACCGTTGTTCACAGTCAGATACAGATACTTTCCCCTGCGACCGGCCTTTTCCAGGTTTTGCCCGATTAGTTCCGACGGAGCGTATTCTTCCCGGCGCAGTATATCCTCCCGCCGAAGTTCCAGCCTCATGATTCCTACCGGCAGTATTTCCTGCAGGTTGTTTTTAATTGTTTCGACCTCCGGTAATTCCGGCACGGTTTGCCCTCCCTTTTTCTCTATCCGCCCATTCCCCTTCCCCGGTTTTTCCTTATTCCATCTCGTACCAATTAGGCCCACTTTTAAGGGAGACTTCCAAGGGGACTTTCAGGCTATAGGCATTTTCCATACAATCCCGTAACAACTTACTCATTTCTCCTAATTCATTTCGGGGTAATTCCAGCACCAGTTCATCGTGTACCTGCAGTAATAGGCGGGCTTTAAGCTGCCGCTTCCTTATCTCTTCATCTACTTTAATCATAGCTAGTTTTATTATATCCGCTGAAGTTCCCTGTACCGGTGTATTTAAGGCCATGCGACGGCCAAACGCCTGTACCATCTTGTTCCTGGAGTTGAGTTCCGGTAAATAACGGCGACGTTTCAGTAATGTCTCTACATAACCGTGGCGGCGTCCGAATTCCACTATCTCTTCCATGTACTTTTTCACACCGGGGTAGCTATTCAGGTAATTATCTATATATTGGCGAGCCTCTTTACGGCTGACTCCGGTATCACGAGCCAAACCAAAGTCGCTGATACCATATATAATGCCGAAATTAACGGCCTTAGCCCTCCTTCTTAATTCACTATCCACCCATTCCAGCGGAACATGGAATATTTCCGCCGCTGTCCGCGTATGGATGTCCACTCCCTCGGCAAAGGTAGCAATCAATCGTTCATCCCCACTGATATGGGCTAATGAACGCAGGTCAATCTGGGAATAATCTGCTGCCAGTATTAACCAGTCCGGGGCGGAGGCCGTGAAGGCCCGCCGTATGCGCCGTCCTTCTTCCATCCGGATAGGAATGTTTTGCAGGTTGGGCTCTACACTAGATAACCTGCCGGTTGCGGTTTGGGCTTGTTTAAAGATACTATGGATTCGCCCCGTTTCCGGGTGAATCAACTCCTGTAAGGCATCGGCATAGGTAGATTTTATTTTACTGAGCTGGCGATAATTCAGGATATGGGCTATTATCTCATGGTCCGAACGTAGTTCCTCTAATACTTCCGCCCCGGTAGAATAACCGGTTTTGCCCTTTTTTATCACCCTAAGACCCAAATCCTCGAAAAGCACCTTGCCGAGCTGCTTAGGGGAATTCAAATTAAAACTGCTCCCCGCCAGTTCGAAAACCCTTTCCTCATGGCTAGCTATCCCAGCGGCTAATTCCTTAGAAATATTCTCCAGCGCTTTTCGCTCCACCTTCACACCACAGAATTCCATCCTAGCCAAGACCTCCGACATAGGCATCTCCACCTCATGCAAGAGTTGCAGCAATTCCGGCGGTGTTTTCTCCTGCAACCGGTGGTATAGTTCTTTTATTTTACTGGCTAAAGCCGCCGGCTGTTTCCCCTCTAGTTCCAATTGCAAGTGCTGTTTAATGCAGACTTCTAGTTCTTCACCCGCGAAAGCCGGGTCATTCACATAGGCGAGGAGCATGGTATCCCCTATCACCCCTCGCAGTCCAATTCCCTGCCTTAATAAAAGGACCTGGGCAAACTTAGCATTATGCAGATATTTTTTAATCTCCCGTGATTCTAATAAGGCCCGGAGCCAATGCAGTTTATAATCTTCCCCCGCTCCTAATTCCAACTGATAAACCTGCCCCCTGTATTCTAGAAAAACGCCCTGCAGCTTGGCCCACATAGGATGATGGTAACTACTCTGTAAATACAGGGCTATATCTTCGTCATCCTTTATTTCCTCCAACAAAGCCATCACATCCTCTTCGCTATCTAAAAGCAATGGCTTTGTTTCCTGCACTGGGATGCTTACGTCCCGTGTATGTATCCTTTCCTCAAGCGCCTTTAGGAAATTATTGAATTCCAAGCTGCGGTACAGCTCCAACAGCTCGGGATAATGAGGTTCTCGCAACGCATAGCCCTCTATGGGAAAATCTATTTCCATTTCACGGTCAATAGTGGCTAACTGTCGGCTAAGGAAAGCCTGTTCCCGATTCTGCTCCAGTTTCTCTACCAGTTTCTTGCCCTTCACCTGTGATAGGTTCTCATAGAGATTTTCCAGGTCATCGTATTCCCGCACCAGTTTCATGGCCGTTTTGGGGCCTACCCCGGGCACCCCGGGGATATTATCCGAAGCGTCCCCCATCAGACCCATTATTTCTATCAGTTTTTCCGGCTTTACCCCCCACTTATCCTTAACCCCTTGGGGGTCATAAAGCTCCGTTTCGCTGATACCTTTTTTAGTGAGTAATACCGTCACCTGTCTCGAAACCAACTGCAAGGTATCGCTATCACCAGTAAGGATAATGGTATCTACTCCTTCTCTCTCTGCCTTTTTGCTCAATGTCCCGATGATATCATCCGCTTCATAACCCGGCACCTCCAGGTATTCTATGTTTAAAGCTGCCAGGACATCGCGCAGCAACTGGAATTGCCCCTGGAGTTCATCCGGAGGGGCCGAGCGGTTAGCCTTGTATTCGCTATACATCCCCTTGCGAAAGGTATCATGGTGTGTATCAAAGGCTACGGCTACATGCGTAGGCTGGATATCAGTTATGACCCGGTTGAACATGGTTAAAAAACCGTATACTCCATTGGTATAAACCCCAGCGGAATTGTGTAATAACGGCAAAGCATAAAATGCCCGGTACAGCAAACTATTCCCGTCTATAAGCATAAATTTGTCAGCCATAAGTAATCCTTTCTATCCTTTCCCTTATCTTTTCCCATCGCATTATCCCGGTTATTCCTTAAAGAAGAAGAGATTCCGCGGCAAAAAGTAAAAGTAATATTTATGCAACTCGGTACAACAAAAAGGGGTTTTGCAATAGAGTCAAGAAGAAAATAAAAAAGTATTGGAATAACCAATACCTCCCAGGAATTCAAATCGCATAACCCTGTTTTTAACCCATGCAAAATTTATCGAGCTTCACTAGTATTCTATCATTCCTTCACCCGCATAAGCATTTTATTTTTGCTGAATTATCAGGATGTTTAGATTAACCTTGGTTCCTTCTACCTTCTTTTCATCTTTATTTTCCCCGCCGTCCTCGGAATTCATCCTCCCTTTTGTTTCTGCCGGTATTATACCATCTGGGGCGGAATTAGTTTTTCTTTTTACCAGGCCATCTTCCCCCGTCGTCTTATCCCTGTTTCCTTCCAGGGTTTCTTCGCTATTATTATTGTTCGGTTCTGCTAAAATAGCCAGGTTCCCGGCACCGGTACCGGCCTCGCTTTTTCCCGCCAGTGGAGATTTATCCTCCTCAACAGTTCTCGATAATTCTTTATCCTGTTCTCCGCCTGTCGGAGGATCTTCAACGGCAAATTCTATTCCTAAGGCCTCCAATTCCGCTAGTAGTTCGGGAGTTTCCGACGGTTCCAGCTCCAACATAATCCTTCTGGCCTCACTATTGCCATAAGAACCGGGCAGTACGCTATACTTGATCCCCCGTCCATCAGCCAACTCCATTACCTGGGCCAAAACAGCGGGCAATTCCTTCGCCATTATCTGCCCGGTATAATTATAATCTATATTATCTTCGATTTTCGGCTCCTGTCCGCTTTTCTTTTCTCCTCCCGTACCCGCTTTTACCCGGGAGTTGGAATCAACTACAGCCGTCGGTTCAGCTATTTCCTGCCCGACATTCCCCTCCTCTTGTTTCCATTGTTGGAAACGCTCTAATATATCCTCTATAGCTACCCGGGGTTTCCTGTCTTCTTTTTTATCCTGCCAGCCGACGAAAAAATCCCCGACAGACAAATAGCTGCTAGCATAGATACCAGATGCCAAAGCTAGCCCGGCCAAGACTGCCGCAACCCATCCTCCCTTTTTAGGACGTTCTATAGTTGTAGCACTGAATATCTTGTTTTTGTTTTCCTGTAAGCTTTTTTGCACAACGCTTGAAAAGTTCTCCGGGGGCAGCGGTGTTTCCATTTCTCGCATAATGCCCCTAAGAAGCCGGTAATCATCCAACTCCCGGCGGCAATTTGCACATCGGGCGAGGTGGGCCTCCAACGCTTTGGTCTCTTTGTCGCTAGTCATTCCATCAATGTAGGCTGAAAGCAGCTCACTGACCTGCTCACATTTCATGGCAATTTCCTCCCGCTTTTTAGACGAAGCAACTAGGGTAAAAGTTCCCTCTCTAACCATTGTTTCCTTAAAATGCTTCTGGCCCGGCTCAAACGCGATTTTACCGTACCTAACGAACAATTCAGGACATACGCAATCTCTTCGTAGCTCAAATCCATACTATCCCGAAGAAGTATTACTGCTTTATGTTCCGGTTTCATCTGGTCCAAGAGATTTTGTATGTATTGTGATAATTCTTTCTGCTCATATAGCTGGTCTAACGGGGGAGAGGGGTCCATTATCTCCTTTTCGATTTCATAACCTCGGTCAGTTACGGCAGCTTCATCCAATGAAAGAGCGGCAATTCTCCTTTTACGGCGCCGGATTTCATCTAGGCAAACATTAGTGGTGATCCTGAATATCCAGGTACCGAAACTGGATTTCCCCTTGAAATTTTTCAAGGAGCGAAAGGCTTTTAAAAAAACTTCCTGCGACATATCGTAGGCATCTTCTTCATTTCCCATATACCTGAAACTTAAGGCGTATACCTTGTTTTGGTATTGTAAAACTAATTTTTCAAAAGCCTGTGTGTCCCCCTCCATGCTTTTCTTCACCAGTATCTGTTCTGAATGCATAGGGTATTTCTCCTTAAAAGTTGGTTAAAAGCTATAATGTTTTTCATATAATGATTGCACTATAAATTGGGTTAAATGTATAACAAATGGCTTTCAGGCCATCGTATAATCTATACAATAAAAGTTTTCGCCATTCTTTCTAAAATTCCTTTTGTTTTTTCCTTACCTTCTTATAACAAGAAGTGAAGCATTTGCCTCCCGCCTGCCAATATTCTGCCCACTTTAGCTTTTTTCTTACATACTGCCTGCCGGAAAGCTTTCCCCTGCTCAATCCTTCTTGACAAGGATACATCAGGCTACTATAATTAACTTTGCATCGGGATTTAATATGCCCGCCAGAGTGTCGGAATAGGCAGACGAGCGCGACTCAAAATCGTGTGCCGCGAGGCGTGTGGGTTCGAGTCCCACCTCTGGCACCATAGGAAAATAGGGGCTTTAGGGCCCCTTCTGTTTTTTCTGATATTCAGTTTCGGGTATCACTGCCGAAGTTAAACTTTAGGGCGAAAGGCAAGTACCTTTCGGGGGGAGACGTTGAAAAACAACAGCTTATAGCGTACAATATATTTAGTAATGATGCTTTGGCAGGGAGGACATTCCATGCAGAAAGGTTATTTTTTCTTTCTGATTCTGGTACTCGCATCTGCGGTTATTTTAGGTTCTACCATCGGTCTTATCAGTAATGTGAGCTACATAGTCCAACACACAGAACTTCTAAAACCTCAACCTAACGAGGCATCTCCTGACGTACATGCAGATAATGCTATTCCGCCTGCACCTAAGCCTAGCAGTCCCGATTCCCTTCAGGGGGAAAAACAGCCCTCTACATCTTCAGGTAATTCTGAATACATGATTCTTAGCCAGGAGGAAAAAGAACAGATTAAACAGATGCTTTTGGGGCTGGGTATGGGGGAAAACGACGACCTGGGTCAATTCGTATTGGAGTACCAGAAGAAAAACTCATTAGAAGCCACCGGCATTCTGGACTCACAAACCCTTGACGCTATTATAAGGCAAACCACCCTCAAGGAAGTTAGCCGGAGCTTAAATCGCGGTATCAACGTCTGAACACTGTTAGTAAAAACCCGAGGTGAAATTAATGCCGCAAAATGTTGAATTGAACTCCCGGGACTATGGAATGCTTTTTAACTCTATTCTGCAAAATATAGATGAAGGCATATTACTTATCGATAATTCCTTGAAAATTGTTTTTTGCAATGAAAATGCCGGCAAAATAGTCGGCTTCTCTCCTAGGCAATTAATAGGCCAAGACATAGATTGTCTAAAACCTCTTATTAATCTTGACGCTACATTTGTCACCGACAGGGCAAATAGGGAAATCCAGACGATCAATGACGAGGAAATCGATGTTTCCCAAAGCTCGCTGGAAATAAGACCTGGATGTTTCTTCACTTTCGTTGTATTACGCAATATGGAGAACTTCAAGGAATATCAACTCAATTCTTTTTTGCAAACCCCTTATGAGGGTATAGCAGTTTTCGATAAAAATGCCCATCTGTTGTACGCCAACGAAGTGTTTCGGGAATCTTTCCCTACCTGTTCAGGCCATGAATTAATCCAGACAATAGATACATTAATCCCCTGGACTAATCTACAGCAAGCTATAGAGCGGGGTAATACTTTGTCCACCGACGTGCTCTCTCCCGATGGCCAAGCTTTGAAAATGGTTTTCCTTCCTATTACACGGCATAACAGAAACCTAGGTATCATAGTTAAAAGCAACCGGGTGGAATTAAACCAGACCAATGAATGGGAACAGCTATTAGAGCAGTATCGCCAAGGGACTGCTAAATATACCATGAATAATATAGTGGGAAATAATAGGCATATTCGCAAACAGAAAGCATTAGCCGCCCGGGCTGCGCGCAGTATATCTACCGTGCTCATTGTGGGTGAAAGCGGAACGGGTAAAGAGATTTTTGCCCACGCCATACATAATATGAGCCCGCGTTGTCAAGGCCCATTTATTAGGGTAAACTGTGCCGCCGTCCCTGAGACCCTATTGGAATCGGAGCTTTTCGGTTATAGCGGAGGTGCCTTTACCGGCGCTCTTAAGGAGGGTAAACCAGGTAGATTTGAATTGGCGAATAATGGCACTATTTTTCTGGATGAAATAGCGGATATGTCCTTATCCATGCAGGCTAAACTACTAAGGGTTCTGCAGGAAAAAGAAGTAGAGCGTATCGGCAGTCTCGGCAGCATCAAGGTAAATATCCGGATAATCGCTGCTACTAATCAGGATTTAACCAAATTGGTAAAAGAAAACAAATTCCGCGAGGATTTGTTTTACCGCCTGAATGTAATAGTCCTAAACCTACTTCCTCTTAGACAACGGGCGGACGATATTCCTTTACTGAGTCACCATCTTCTGCACCGTTTGAACCAGGAACTAGGAACAAGGATAGATAGGATAAACCCGGAAGTTATTCAACATTTCTGTTCTTATGATTGGCCGGGTAATATACGCGAATTAGAAAATACTATCGAGAGGGCAATTAACTTCTGTGAATATAATTGCATCGCTTTAAACGATATACCCGATTATATAATCAGCAGTAAGAAGCGCAGCTTCTCCGCCACAGATCCTATGCCCAGCCTGGATGATATTCTGGCTCAGCACGAAAAGAAGCTTATCGAAGAGGTTCTAAGGAATTGCCGGGGGAACAAAAGTAAAGCGGCAAAAACCCTGGACATTCACAGATCGGTACTATACAGGAAGTTGGAAAAATACAATATCGAACTATAGATTCTAATTGTAAAACAGTTTGTGTGTTCCTTATTGCAACACTGTCCTGTTTTGTTTCATCCCTGCAAAGCCCGCAGTCACGACCCTTCTTTTCGATGGGCGTAACTATATGAGACAAATCATCCGCGTTCCGGCTTTTGTCCTATAGTAAATTGCTGCGCGAAATGTAACTATAGTAGGTCTATACTGCGCTTTTCATAGTCCTTACTAATGCTTGGCATAATAATTGCAGGTTTTATTAGAGGCTAATGCTATATCCAAGTTTAATAGCTTTTCATAGTAATAAGTATTTTAGGGGGTGATTTGCTTCTTCCTCGCCTGAGATGGGCTACTTATAACAGAAAGAAAAAATATAAGGGGGTTACAATTTTATGGGTTTTAATAATGTTGCTTTACTAGGTGCAGGTACTATGGGACAAGGTATAGCCTGGGCCATTGCCGCAGCCGGCAAAAACGTTATACTATACGATATTGACATGAAGTTTGTTGACAAGGCTATCGGGGGCATCAAAAAGGGCCTGACCAAAGCAGAGGAAAAAGGCAGAGCGGCTGCGGGGACTGCTGACGCAGTGGTGGGCAGGATTAAAGGCACCACCAATTTCGACGATTTAGCTGCCGGCGACCTAGTCATTGAAGTAGTGCCGGAAGTTATGAGTCTCAAGAAAGAGATATACACCAAGTTAGATGCTCTGATGGGACCGGATGTTATTCTGGCCACTAATACTTCTTCTTTATCTATTACCGAAATCGCCGCCATCACCAAGAGAGCAGACAAGGTAATAGGAGTTCACTTCTTTAACCCGGCCAATGTTATGAAGCTTATAGAAGTTATTCCGGCGGTACAAACAGCAGAGGCTACTGTAGACGCTGTAATCGAATTTGCCAAAGAAATAGGCAAGACCCCGGTTAAAGTTAAAGAGGGTCCTGGGTTCGTAGTTAATAGGATACTCCTACCCGGCATGAACGAAGCTGCTTTTATTTATTATGAAGGTCTGGCAAGCGCGGCCGATATCGATACTGCTATGAAGCTCGGCGCCGGGTGGCCTATGGGTCCCTTGACCCTATGCGACCTAGTCGGTGTTGACATAGCTTTAGCTGTATGTAATACCCTCTTTGCCGAGACCGGCGATTCCAAATATCGCCCGGCACCCCCGTTAAAACAATTGGTACGGGCTGGCTGGCTGGGGATGAAGACCGGCAAAGGTTTCTACGACTACAGTAAGTAGCATGACTAGCATTAGATGATAATTGTGGGGGCTTGTTGAAAAATACAGCCCCCCTTATCGTAATAGCAACTTTGTGATTTATTTTTCATTTGCTTGATTTCGTTGACTTGAACTAAATGGAACAAAAAGGAGGAAACAGCAATGGCGTTTGAAAACCTTATCCTAGAAAAAGACGACTATCTTGCTACTCTTTATATCAATCGCCCCAAGGCCTTGAATGCTCTCAACGCAGAAACCTTATATGAAATGGAAGATGCCATAAAGGATATCAAGGCCGATGATAATATTAAAGTAGTTATCATTACCGGCTCCGGTGATAAATCCTTTGTTGCCGGCGCAGATATTACCTTTATGTTACCACTTTCCCCCCATGAAGGCAGATTCTTCTCCGATGTCGGGGAAAGGGTAATGCGGCAGTTAGAATTAATGGAAAAACCGGTTATTGCTGCTATTAATGGGTTCGCGCTCGGCGGAGGTTGCGAATTAGCTATGGCTTGCGATATTAGATTAGCCTCTGAGAAGGCCGTTTTCGCCCAGCCAGAGGTAGGTCTGGGTGTAATCCCCGGTTTCGGCGGAACTCAGCGTCTGCCCCGCATAGTTGGCGAAGGACGGGCCAAGGAGCTTACCTATACTGCAGATGTCATTAATGCGCAAGAAGCCTATCGCATCGGCCTGGTAAACCATGTTTATCCGGCTGATCAACTGATGGACGAAGCAAAGAAAATGGCCAAAAAGATTGCCGCTAAGGCTCCGTTAGCGGTTGGTTATGCCAAATTTGCCATCGGCAAAGGGTTACAGGTTGATATCGACACCGCCATGAGCATAGAGTCCGATATGTTCGGTATGTGCTGTGCTACCGAAGATAAGTTTGAAGGCATGGGTGCTTTTGTTGAAAAGAGAAAACCCACTTTCAAAGGAAAATAATCTGTATCTGCCAAAAGGGGTTTTGCATAGAGCAAAACCCCTTTTTCGTCTTCTCTGACGGCACACCCTCATAATAGTATGAAAGTAGCTGTATAATGTCATTGCTATGAAAGGGGTTTTTAGACGCAGATTTACGCTGACCCTTCGGGCGCTAATGGACGCTGATAATATCTCAACCATTAAACAGCGAATGCCTTGGCCCTTTTCGTTTACCGTTGTGCCCAAGGTGCGTGATAATTCCAGGCGGAGCCACTGTCATTCCGAGCTTGCGAGGAATCTTAACCCCCGTAAGGCACACCTGCCTAGGGAAGATTGCCACGTCGCTCCGCTCCTCGCAATGACAGGAGCTGTGGGCTTAATAATTAGGTTAACAAAACTGTGTGAAGTAGATATACATATATCAACCTAAAAAGATATTGTGAACTAATATGCCCAAGAATTGCTATCCTCACAGCTTTCTTTTAATGGTTAATAGAAGCCAAATATACGGTAAATAGCCTATTGTACATAGATAGTGGCTTTTCTTATATCTGAACTTAAGAAGTATTTGTGACATTATACTTCAATCTGAATAGAATATATTATACTCGGCAAAGGAGGGTTGAATATGGATAGTTATTGTCATCAAGACGAATGGGATGATGCTTATCACAGAGGATGGGATAGTTATCGCCGGAGACGGAAAGATTATCACCGGGAATGGGACGATTGCTATAGTAGATGTCATCGCCAGGAAGGACCTTTATTAGTTTTATCGAGCTCGACTCCCAGAAATAAGCAGAAAGATGTATCCCCCCGCATAAAATCTATCAAACTGGTATTCAGGCAACCTTGGGGTTGGTGCAGTCGTCTAGACATCGACATGTGGCAAGGGAGCAATAAGATTCCTATCAGGATCAGGGAGAGCCAGGATAGATGCACCGGAGCGAGGACAATAAAAGTTGTGCCCCTTAAACCCCTGCTAGGCGGGAAACTCTATAAGGTTCGTATCAAAGGGCTTTTCACAGACTACTGCGGGGAAAGGGTTAAAGAAACCAAAATGATTTCTTTTACCACCGGGTGCTGATGGCGGGATTTGCCGGGTGCACGGGGGAAGTAATGCTTCCCCCTCCTTGCTTTAGCCCATGTAGAGCCTATTTGCTGGCAAACAATCTTATTAGAAAAATGATTCCGCATGTTATACCCGCAGCAAGGGTAATCCAATTCGTGAAAAATAAATACAACAGGGACCCGATAGCCACCGAGGCGAAGATAGCGATCGCGATTTTATCCCGGATAGGCAACTTTCCCAGCTCCTTAAACTATAATGGCACGGACAGATAAGTCTTTTTCATCCAGAAATAGACGATATCAGCGCACCCGGGTAATTCCCTGGTAAACCCGACCGTGAGGGGTATCAAGAGTTACCAACATGTCATCCGCCAATAAGGAGGTCGCATTCCTACTCCCGACAATGACAGGAATATCTGCATTAAGTCCCATGATGGCCGCGTTAGAGGTCAATCCTCCTTCTTCCGCTACCAGGGCAGCAATCCGGGGAAGGTGGGGTGCTAGGGCGCAATCGGCGCTGGTCGTTACTACGATATCCCCATCTTGAATCTTTTGCATATCCTCCGGATAAATCACTATTCTAACCCGTCCGGTTACCGGTCTTTTGCCTATACCCATGCCTTGGGCTAAAATCTGGCCTACGATGTGAACCTTTAAAAGATTAGTTCCCCCCGGCGAACCGATAGGTACCCCCGCCGTAAGTACCACTAAGTCACCATGGTGAATATAGGAGGACTCTAAGGCCACTTTGGTAGATTCCTCAAACAATTCATCGGTTCCCGCGGTTTCGGAGATCAATAGGGGATAGACTCCCCAAACCAAAGCTAATTTGTGCAATATTCGCTCTTGGGTGGTAACCGCGATAATATTGGCCGGGGGTCGGTATTTAGCTACCATCTTGGCGGTAAGACCGGTTACAGTTGGGGTGATTATAGCCGAAGCATCCAGATTCAGGGCTGTGGCACAAGTAGCAAAGCTGATAGCCTCCGTTATGGATAATTCTCCTTGTAGCCTTCTTTGCCGCAAGATTTCCTGGTATGGCAATGCTTCTTCTGTCCGCCTAGCTATTCGCGACATGGTCCTAACCACCTCAACCGGGTATCTGCCGGCCGCAGTTTCTCCGGATAACATTATAGCATCGGCTCCATCAAAAATGGCATTAGCCACATCAGAAACTTCCGCCCGCGTTGGTCGGGGGTTTAGCATCATGGAATCCAACATCTGGGTAGCGATAATGACCATTTTCCCTTGGGGGCTGCATTTCTCTATTATATTTTTCTGCACTAATGGTACTTCTTCCGCCGGTATCTCCACCCCCAGATCTCCCCTGGCTACCATTATCCCATCAGCCACCCTAATAATATCATCTAAGTTTTCTACCCCTTGCTGACTCTCGATTTTAGCTATTATATCTATATCGGCATCCTGTCTTTCCAAAATCCGCCTTATCTGCAACAGATCATCCGCGCTACGCACAAAAGAAGCGGCGATAAAATCTACTTTCTGCTTAATGCCAAAATTTATATCCTCTTTATCCTTTTCACTGAGGAAAGGCATATTAACACGGGTACCGGGAACATTAATCCCTTTCCTTTCCCCTAATTCCCCGCCGTTAATCACTTGGCAGATTATTTCTGTATCATCGGTATCTAGCACCTGTAAGTTAATCAAGCCATCGGCTAATAGTATACTATTACCCTTTTCTACCTCCCGCGGCAAGCCCTCGTAGCTAATTTGCACCTGATTTTCATCGCCCTCCACCTGGCGGGTAGTGAGTACAAACCGCTGCCCGGTTACCAGTTGCACCTTGCCCCCTTTTAGCAAACCGGTCCTAATCTCCGGTCCCTTAGTATCTAGCATTATGGCAACAGGTGCTTGCGCTATTCTGCGGGCCTCGCGTATATTTTGTATTCTCATTCTATGTTCTTCATAGTTCCCGTGGGAAAAATTAAGGCGGGCGATGTTCATACCGCCCTCTATCATAAGCAACAATTGCTCAACTTGCTCGCTGGCTGGGCCGATAGTGCATATAATTTTTGTTTTTCTCATAAAGCCATCTCCTTTGCTCAAGGGAAACATTCTGTTTTAGCTTAACATTATGGGGGACAAGCATTACGCAACGAAAGCGGGTGAGATTCCTCACTAAGCTAGGAATGACGGGCGGATGCGACGATTAACGGTTTCGCCCTCCTCTTCCCGTTTCAGATAGACAGTATGCGGGCTATCTCAAACATGGCTAGTTCCGGGGTTTTATTCCCCCGAATTACTTCCTGCAGCGGCACCGGGAAAATCCTATCCCCTTCTTCCGCCACCATAACATTCCTTTTCCCTTCCACGATAAAATCTATAGCCGCCATACCCATGCGCGAGGCCATTATCCGGTCGATCGCTGTCGGGGTACCGCCTCTTTGAGTATGCCCCAAAATACTAACGCGGGTATCCTTGCCCGTTCTTTTCTCTATTTCTTGGGCCAGTTCCATAATCGGATATACCCCCTCTGCCAGTATAATAATGCTATGCAGCTTCCCCCTTTGGGTCCCTTGTTTAATCTTCCGGCTCACCTCATCCAGATCAACCTCAATCTCCGGAATCAGGATGGATTCAGCTCCCCCGGCCACACCTGCTGCTAGGGCGATTTCCCCACAACACCTGCCCATCACCTCTATAATGAAAATTCTGCCATGGCTGGTAGCAGTATCCCTAATCCGGTTGATGGCTTCTAAGGCCGTGTTTACTGCCGTATCAAAACCGATAGAACGGGTATATACTATATCATTATCTATGGTTGCGGGAATACCTATAACATTTATCCCTAGTTTGCTAAGTTCATAGCCCCCGCGCAAACTGCCGTTGCCCCCGATAATAATCAGGTTTTGAATAGCCTTTTTTTGCAATTCATCACGCGCTTTCTCTCGCCCATCACCGGTCATGAAAATACGGGAGCGGGAGGTTTGCAATATGGTGCCTCCCCGATGAATGATATCGGCAACAGAGCCCCTATTCATAGGTATAAAATCCCCCGCCATCAACCCTTCAAAACCCAAATGAACGCCGAAGGCTTCCATCTCATGATAAAGGGCGGTTCTGACTACTGCCCGAATAGCAGCATTCATGCCGGAGGCATCTCCCCCGCTGGTCATTATCCCCACCTTTTGCATGCCATTTCCCCCTTCAGAAAACAGGTATTGCTTCGCTATTGCCCCTTTATTATTCCCCTCTTTTCCTCTTGTTTCGCTAGATAATTAATGGGTAATTATCCCTTCCTTAAAGTAGCCGTTGCGGGGGGTGAGATTCCTCGCTGCACCTGGAACGACATGGTAATAGTCATTGCGAGGAACGAAGCGACGCGGCAACGCGGCAATCTTATAGCAGATATTGGCTGACAGTTCAAAACGGCAAATCGCCAAAATGACCAGAGCGCTCGGACAAGGACAGGCTGTAATGATACGGACAACTAGGTCAAGAGTTTTTTCCGCCTATGCTGCTTTCGCTGGTGCTGGTTCCGTAGCGATGCGCTATTTCAGCCTTCCCCCTGATTTTTACCGCCGAAGTATGCTCCGTAAATTGCAGCACCATTACCTCGCCTTTATCGAGTTTTTCCGTATGATGGAACTTGGTATCCCTGCCGCGGGTTAATCCTATTATGGTCACTCCATTTTCCAGGGCTTTAACCACAATATATTGTTCTCCTATATAGCCACTATCATTCATCTATATCGCTCCTTTCAGGTGCTAAGGACTCTAACTATTACGTTCACTCATTACCCGGGACACTAATTAAACCAGATATTCTGCGGACCGTAAATATCTGCCAGTTTCTGTTTTAGCTCCAGGCTGGGTGCAACCCAATACTTTTCATCTAAAAGGAAAAGACGTCTTCCCGAGAGATGGAGGAAAACCTCGATCTCCCCCGGGTATGTGCGCAAAAGTCTTAATAACCCCTTTTTATCGATGGTACCGTTGCCCTTATCCACTAGACGGAGGTGCATTTCACGCAAAGATACCGGTATGGGACCAATTTTGCGCAAAGCAATTTTTGGCTGTTCCTCGCGCCGGTCAAAGTAGCCTTCTACAATCACCGCTTGATCAGGCTCCAGGCGATTAGCATTCTGTCGATAAGATGACGGGAAAACTAAGACTTCGACTTTTCCCCCCATATCTTCTAGGATAAAGCGGGCGTAGCTATCCCCCTTACGGCTGACCCGGCGGCTTAAGTTTGCTACTATTCCCGCCACGCGCACATAAGTTTCTTCCTCCCAAATACTAACATCCTCCAAATGGTAGGTGCTAAGCAAAGGTAAAAAGGCACGGAATTCATCCAAGGGGCTCTCCGAAACGAAGAATCCCAGAACCTCTTTCTCCTTCAACAAACGCTCACGAGGAGCAAACTCCCCTCTTAGTTGTATCGGTGGCTCCTCAATTTCCTCTAGTTCCTCCCCGAATAGGGAGCCCTGTTCGCTGCATTCGTTTTGTTTTACCGCTAGGGAAATATTTACGCATTCCTCCATAATTGATAAGGCCCCCTTGCGAGTGTAGCCTAATGAATCAAAACAACCGGCTAATACAAGGTTTTCAAGCATTCGTTT
The DNA here is from genome assembly GCA_964422685.1 of uncultured Syntrophomonas sp. Taxonomy (GTDB): domain Bacteria; phylum Bacillota; class Syntrophomonadia; order Syntrophomonadales; family Syntrophomonadaceae; genus Syntrophomonas. The sequence goes on from CAYRCG010000007.1 coordinate 20,142, forward strand.
ATTCAGCTGCCCTAAATCTACCCGATAACAAAAATCAAAAAGGGAGGTATAGGGTCCCTGTTTCCGAGCCTCCACGATGTCCTTCACCGCATTGTGGCCTACATTTTTTATCGCCCCTAAACCAAAGCGGATGGCTTCCCGGGCCACACTGAAATTCTCGTAACTTTCGTTGATATCCGGGGGGAGCACCTTTATCCCCTGTCTCCCGCATTCCTTAATATAAAAGACCACTTTATCTTGGTTGTCTATTACACTGCTTAAGAAAGCCGATAGGTATTCCACCGGATAATGGGCCTTGAGGTAAGCGGTCTGGTAGGAAATCAGGGCATAGGCCGCCGAGTGGCTCTTATTGAAACCATAGCCGGCGAAGCTCTCCATCAGGTCAAAAAGATGGCTAGCGGTATCTAAGGCTATTCCTTTCCGGGTTGCTCCGGCAACAAACTTATCCCGCTGGGCCATCAATTCCTCTGCTTTCTTTTTACCCATAGCCCTCCGCAAAACATCGGCTTCCCCCATGGTAAAATCGGCTAGTTCGCTAGCTACCCGCATCACCTGTTCCTGGTAAAGTATTACCCCATAGGTTTCCCTTAGGATATCTTCTAATAAAGGGTGGCTGTATTCTATTTCCTGGTAGCCGTTTTTACGGCTGATAAAATCCTCCACCATACCGCTGCCTAAGGGACCAGGGCGATAGAGCGCTATAATAGCAATGATATCTTCAAAGCGGTCCGGCCGCATTTCGCCAAGCAGGCGGCGCAAGCCATCACTTTCCAGTTGAAAAACACCGGCGGTATCCCCCGCGGATAAAAGCTCATAAACGGCCCCATCATCCAGTGGAATTTTGTTAATGTCAATATCCTTTCCGCGAGTTTTCCTTATTATTTCTAATGCCCTATCGATTACAGTAAGGGTACGCAAGCCTAATATATCCATCTTCAAAAGCCCGATATCTTCTACGATTTCCTTAGTAAACTGGGTTACGATATGACCCTCCGGGGTTTTTTGCAGGGGCAGTATTTCGCTTAAATCCTGCCGCCCGATGACCACCCCTGCAGCATGAATAGATGCATGGCGCGGCATACCTTCTATAGCCCGGGCTATATCCAAAATATTACGGGCATTGTAATCGCTTTGATAGGTGGAAAATAGGTCCGGTGATATTTCCAGGGCTCTATCTATGCTAACCCCAAGTTCCGCCGGTACCATTTTGGCAATACTATCTACCTGCCCATAAGGCACATCTAGGGCTCTCCCCACATCCCGGATAGCCGCACGGGCAGCCATGGTTCCAAAGGTAATTATCTGCGCTACCCGCTCCGCCCCATATTTGTCTATGATATAATCTATCACCCTATCCCGCTTTTCAAAACAGAAATCTATATCTATATCCGGCATACTTACCCTTTCCGGGTTGAGAAAGCGCTCGAAAAGTAGGTCGTAACGCAAGGGGTCAATTGTAGTGATATCCAAAACATAAGAAACTAGGCTTCCGGCGGCTGAACCCCGTCCCGGACCCACCGGAATCCCGTTCTGCCGGGACCAATTGACCAAATCCTGCACGATTAGGAAATAGGCAGCAAAACCCATTTCATTTATTACCCCTAGCTCATAAGCCAGGCGCTTTTTTATCTTTTCCTCCGCCTGGGGATACTTGCTTGGGAATTTTTCATATACCAATTCGCTCAAAAAGGATTCAGCACTGTGGGCGGGCGGTAGGTCAAAAGCGGGGAGGTGATATTCACCAAAGGTAAATTCCAGGCGGCATTGCTCCGCAATCTTCACTGTGTTCTCCAACGCTTCCGGACAATCCGGAAAAAGTACCGCCATTTCCTCCCTGCTTTTCATATAGAATTCGCTGCCCGTAAAACGTAAGCGCTTTTCATCATTTATCACTGAGCCGGTTTGTATACATAAAAGCACATCATGTACCTCAGCATCTTTTTTCCGCAAGTAATGGCAATCGTTGCTAGCTACTAGAGGAATACCCTCCTCCCGATTAAGCCGCAATAAGCCCGGCAAACATCCCTTTTCTTCCGGCAAGCCGTGGTTGTGCAATTCCAGATAGAAGTTGCCATCCCCGAATAACTTTCGGTAGTAAAGGGCTTTGTCCCGCGCCCCTTCGTAATCACCGGACTGCAGCAGGCGCGGTATCTCCCCGGCCACGCAACCGGAAAGGGCGATTAAACCTTCATTATATCTTTCCAAAAGCTCTTGGTCCACCCGCGGTTTATAATAGAAACCCTCCAGAAAGGAGCGGCTCACTAATTGCAACAGGTTCCTGTAGCCTAACTCATTCTTGCAAAGCAAAGTAAGGTGATAAGGATTATCGTCTATACGGGCTTCCTTATCTAGGCGGCTGCGTGGAGCCACATAAAGTTCGCAGCCTATCAAAGGCTTTATCCCCTGCCTGAGGGCCTCGCGGTAAAATTCTACTACTCCGTATAGTACCCCGTGATCAGTTATGGCTAAGGCGGGCATCCCTAGTTCTACCGCCCTATTTACCATATCCTTAATACGGCAAGCCCCATCTAAAAGGCTGTATTCGGAGTGATTATGTAAATGAATAAATCCAGCTGTCATGTTTTATCTCCCGATTTATTATCACGCATCACCACGAAATTAACCCTCGGCAATACGCGTCTTTTAATTATACCCTAAAAAAGGTTCAGGCTTTATCTACATTAAAAGCAAAAAGGGTGGATTCCCACCCTAAAGATTCATTTATCTTCTTTTTACCCCAGCGGTCTCCAATTTATGGGTATAAATAAAACCAGTTTTTACACCGGGCCTTTATTCCTAGGGATTTCACCCTTCCGCAACCTTTTGCTCATAAGTCCCCCTACCCTGCCGCAGGTGGCATTGCTCAAGGAATCCCAGCCTTCTTTCTCCACTTGTTCCCATATCCCTAGTTCCTTGGCAATCTCAATTTTCAATAAATCCTTTTCGCTCAATACCTTTTCCTTTTTCTTTTTCTTCTTTTTAACAGGGATAGTATAACACCTTCACTTTCCATTAATTCCACTTTTCACCGACCTTATGGAACCTATGCCCTAAACATTCCTAGCGCAGCTGCTTCTCGCTAAAAAATAGGCTCCGGTATAGGCAAGGTAAGATTGCCACGTCGCTACGATCCTCGCAATGATGAGGTAGCTGCCGCGCTTCCCCCAACGACAATCAACCTTGATGGGTATGACGCCCTGAGCCGGGGGGTATTTCCCTTATTAGGCTTATTATCCCCGACAGTGCCCAGACTAATCAGACTTTTTCCAAGAAGGAGAACAAGTCGGTTAGCTCCCCCTGCCAATCCGGTTTTAATTCCGACCCGCAATCAATAAGCATATCTTCCACCAGGAAGGTTTTCATACCAATTATACCTGCCGGGAGGTCCTCTCCGATATCGTTTCCTACCATCAGGCATTCTTCCGGCTCCACCCCTATCAATCCTGCTATCTCCTGATAATATTCCTTGTGGGGCTTGCAAAAATGCATGACTTCATAGGAGGTAATAAGGTCAAAATCGAAATGTCCTACCCCGGCCCAGCTAAGCCTTTGTTGTAAGGCGGTCAAAGGGAAAACAGCATTGGTGGCAATTACCACCTTTAAATCCCGTTCAAATAGTTTTTCCATCATCTCCACAACCCCTGGAAAAGGTTTACAAAAAGGCTGCAAAAGGGGGAATTCCCGTTCATAAAAGCTATCAAAAAAACCGCGAAATTCCTTTTCTGAATACCTCCAGTTAGCAAAGAAATCCTGCATAAAAATTTCCTCATTGCTATATCTGGGGTTACGATCGGAAATCATCCTCCCGGTGGATTTGAATACCTGTTCAACAAGTCTTTCACTATCCGCATAACCCGCATCAAAAGCCATTTTCTGCATCCGGTCAAAATATTTATGCAGGAAAATATTCATATCGATATTTAACAATGTACCATCTAGATCAAATAAGACTGCCTTAAACATCCTTCAGGATTTGCACCTCATTATATAATATTTCTTGCGTACACTTTCTAATCAAAGGCGTTAGCCGCCGTTTTTATTAGATCCATGCTATTTACATAATAAGCTAAACGAATAGCTTCCCTGATTTCATCCTCATTAGCGCCGGCTTCTCTGGCTTTCTCAGCCAGCACCTTAACTCCCTCGGCTGCCCCCTTTAGCACATCAAGGGCAAGGAGTATCAGATATCTGGTCTTACCATCAATAGACCGGGTATTCAACGCATGGTCGAAGCCCACTTGCAATAAATCGTAGTATTCTGGGTCCTTTTCTTTAAAACGCAGCATAAACCACGGCTGATTTTCAGGCATGTTGCTCCCCCTAACACTATTCTTTCGCTATTAATCTTAACACATTATCCCTCTTTTCGGTAACAAGCGGGAAAAGGTGGGATTATAGGGAAAATAGCGCTGCTTGGAATGACTAACGCCCCTGCTATTGCTACGAAACTCACCAACCGTTTCCGATATTATCAGCATCCATCAGTGCCTGAAGGGTCAGCGTAAATCTGCGTCCCAAAACCCCTTTCATAGCAATGACAATGAGCTGCGCCCGGAATGACAACAGAAGGCGCTCGGGACGATCAGCAACCGTATCCGGCATGACTTTTGGGGGCTATTTTCGTCGGTCTGACTAAATTTAAAATATATCGATACCAGAAGAAGGATATTTTGGTTATATGTTGAATTAATAGTTGAGAAAAATCTATAAGGAGGATGCTTGATGTTTTTTGCTTTTCTAAATAAAGAAAAGGCGGATTGTTTAGATATTTCCGCACTGCTCACATTCCCCCCCGCAAAATTGCTTTATTATTATTATAATTCTGTAGTTAAAATACCCTGGGAATACTATTGGGAGATAAAAGAAACGGCGGATAATTCCTCAGAGGTTACGAACCCTTGTAGAGAATGGCTAGAACTGTTTGACCAGGAGTTAAACGCCGAATCCGATCTCTGCGATTTAAGCGATAGCGAATTCGTGGATTTAATCGGCCCATATTATTACCTGCCCAGCAATACCCGTTTCTATTTTGGCAAGAACTTCCTTAATGACCTTACAGTGCTTAGTGGTGGAGATTTGGCTAATATGGCAACTCTAACTAACATTTCACCTTTGAACAAAGAAGTTCAGGCCTACGGCAAAGGTAAAAAAACCAAGCATAAAGCGAGCAAAGGCAAAGACGAGTTGCTCAAAGACATTAATCTTTGCTTGATATCCCTGCGGGAAATAGAGCAATTAAATAAACAGATTAATTTCTGGGAGAAAATACTGGAAAACCGTTGCTCGCTTAGAAAACAGGAGAATTTATTCCCGGCAGAACCGGATATTTTACCGGAAAAACCCGAAGCGCCGGCAGAAAGCGAAACCCCTAATAATATCCTGCCTTTCACACACCTATTGCCACGGCAAAAGAAGACTACCCCGGATTCCGACTATAGCCGGAAAGTGAAAATCTACCTCATTCGCTACCGTGAATATGAAAAATCGTGCGATCGCTATAAAGAGGCCCTAGAGAACTGGCCGGATTACCGCGAACTTTTCTTCTCCAATTGCCTCGGTGATATTAAACAAGCCGAAGGGAACCTAGAGATAGCTATACAGAACCGGCAAATATATAACGAGGTTATACAAAGGTCTATGATTCACTCCGATTATCAGGACACTAAAACCCTAGAATCATTTAGAAATTATTTAAAAACCGGGCGGGCCAACGAACTGCAGGAATGCCTAAATATTTTCGAAGAAGAAAGGAATTGGACTGATATAAAAGCCAGCCAAGAAAGGATAGAGAATACTATACATTTTCTGCAAAATAGCGATCCTGATAGTAGGTTTGCCTATGAAAATATTAATCTATTCCTGGACAATTTTCATGGTAAAGGAAAGGACCTAGCCAAAGCCGAGGCATGATTGATGAGGAAAGTGAAGGGGTATCAAGCAATAGCAGTTCTATTTTTTAGGAACAGCCTATATAACAACATTCCTGCAACAAAACCACCCACATGAGCCCAGAAAGCTATTCCTCCACAGGCATCAGCCAGGAAAACACTAGCGGTTCCGCACCATACTTGTGTTAGAGCCCAAAAGCCCAGGTATATCCAGGCAGGGATGTTAAAGAGGAAAAAAGGGGGCACAAAGGTAAGGACTCGGGCTTTTTTAAATAATAAAAAGTAGGCCCCCATCACACCAGCAACCGCCCCGGAGGCTCCTACTACCGGTACCCCCGAAAAGGGATTGACAAAGTAATGGGTTAAGGCGGCGATTATTCCGCAACTCAAATAGAATAAGATAAAGCGTACCTTGCCCATTTTGTCTTCTAGGTTATCGCCGAAAAGCCATAGCATCCACATATTACCGATTACATGCATCCAGTTCACATGGAGAAACATAGAAGTAAAAAAAGGCAGATAGCCTATAGGCGAGATATAGCCGTAGCCATAGTTTATCGGAACTAGGCCCCATACGGAGAATAATTCCATCATCGCTTCCGCACCCGAGGAACCTTGCCATATAAAGATGACCAGATTTATAGCTATAATTGTCAATGTTATTAAGGGGAAAGTATTACTCGGGGTACTGTCCCGAAGTGGGATCATTTGGCAACCTCCATAAACAGGGCTAAATAGCCATGGTGTTATGCGGAACCCAGCATATCGAGTGCTGAAATTTCCTCTGCTAGCAGGATTTCTATAGACTTATAGGAACAATAGCGCATAAGCCCTAATTCGCCCTCATCTTCCATATTGCGCGGCAAAGCCTTAAAGGGCTGGATGTATTTATTTCTTATTTGGTGCATAACCAGTAGCATTCCAACCAAATATAACTCCCTATTACCGGGTTCTTCCTCCAGCAGTTCTATAAACAAAGCCCAAGCCGCTTGGTTTAAGTTTTCCGGCCTTTGTTTCAGGTAGGGATTATTACAATAGCTATAAAAAGAACGGGGGTAGATATCTTTAACATAACGCAGAAATTCTTTATTATACCCTTCCAGCGCCTGCAGGACCCTTTCAAACAGTTTTTCGTATTTACCTGAACTATTGCGAGGTTCTATGGTTTTTCGCCTATTAATCCCCTCTTGACTAACCCTTATGTTTTTCCTGAGCAGGAAATCCACTGGCCCCATAAACATAAGTAAAGGATAAGAACCATCTGGAATAATAGATTCTAACTTGTTCCCAGAATATAGTTGATAAACTAATTCTGCATCGATAACTAACTTAGCAAAATCATCATAACCCTGAATTTGGACTGCCACCCCGAATGAGGGGATTTCCTCATCTATAACCTTCCGAATATATTCGATTACATCCTCTTCTACACTTTGGTTAACCTGTTCCTTAACTTGCAATAATTGCTTTTCGATTTCTCCCCAACGTTTCTCCACTAGAATGTCCTGCCAAGCTAGGGTAAGCATGATCTCTTCGGCTTGGTCCTTTATTTTTGCGGTTTTCATACGGCTTTGATTTAGGTTTTGCAGCAACATTTGATCCCCATTTGCCGACTCTCTTAGAAGCTGGTCCAAATTCTGGTGTATTTCTTTAAAACAGTTTACCATTTGCAAAGTACTATTCTGCATTTTCCCCACCAGGTCAGCCGAGATGTCCTCCATATCATCTACTATTTCGTCCTGGAAAGCACCGGCCCTGTTTTCCAAGGATTTTGCTAAATTATCGGCAAACTGCTCGCCGAGTCTATTCGTATTAAAGTATTCCTCTGCATTAAACTCTTCTTCACCTTCTTCCCGGTTTTTTAGCTGGGCCAGCAATAATTTATGTATATAATCATAAAATATATCCTTTTCCTTTTGCATGGCATTCTGCAACTCCACAAGCCTTTCTTTTAGAAAAGCATCCATTTCTAGCCTGCTATTCTCTCGGGCATTCCTAAGCTTGTCTAGCAAGGAGGAGACGCTATCTAGGTTGTTTAAGAGGTTTTTTAATAGTTTGGCTTTTTCCTCATTTATAGTGACGATGAGGGCAGGAATTGAATATAGGTCATTTAGCAACCCTTCCACCCTAGCTATGAAAGCGTCCTTTTCCTCCCATAGCCAAGAAAGACTACGAGAAAAATCGTCTAATAAAGAATCTCTTAAGGGCTCGGTGAATCGTCTTATTTCCTCAACGAATATATCTTCTCCGATAGACCTTACCCCTTGCATTAAGCCCTGTGCCTCTTCACTAGCTACCAATTCCTGAGGTATTTCTTCAGCAGCTCCCCGTGACTTTAAAACTATTATCCCTGGTAAAACCAATAATAGAAGGAACAGTGCGATTCCCAGGGAGAATCCCCGAAAAAGAACTGATAATGTAAATAGATTTAATAAGAACAGAATCCATACCAAAACCCACATATTAGTTTGCCCTTTAAAAAAATCTTTTAATCTTTCCAGGGATAGCAAAGGTTTCATCTCCTTGTATCTTCATTTAGACCCATGGTCAGGGACCGCAAACAACGGTGAAAAGGGAGCTCAAAGGCACTTGAACGGTAAGAAGCAGCGGGTAGTTACTAATCCCCCTCACTCCTTACCCCTCACGCCTCACCATTTCATACTAACCGGTTTCTACGGGTTATTTTCCTTGTTATAATAATATCGTTAAATCGCCCAAAAACTTAATTAAAAGCGGAAGGCGAAGGACTCGCCCCCAGCCTTTAATGCACGATTACATTATAGCAGCACTTTCTACCCGGCAATTGGGTTTCCGCCCATTAAATAACAACGCTATTCTACAGCATTCTACCGTTTGCTGTAAATATTGAGCCCTTTCAAGGATATTCCTGGTTTAATTTAACCTACGCCTTCATTATTAATAAATCAGACCCTTCGCCGGTATAATGTATAGGTGCATTTTGCCTAATTCCACTATGCATTGTAACCCTGCAATCCTATCTCGCCAGAAATCGGTAATTTGTGCTAAGCCCAAAACATCGGGCTTTCGAGCTAGGTCTTAATTCTATTTTCCTGGCATACTTATTGCTATTGATAAGCTTATAAGCAAATTGAGGGGTAAGATCGCCGGTCGCTTCGCTCCCCGCAATGACTATCAGCCTGTCATTCCCAGCCTTGCGAGGAACATTTATCCATCGTTTTCATCGCTGGTTATTACTTTTGGTCATGAGAGCTAGCACTATCAATAACGCCGAATATTGCTATCCTTAAGGCAATTTTAACATAGACCCTCTACCTTTTATTGATAGATCTATTTCAAAGTTTACTTCCAGAAAAACATAGCCGGTTAAAACCAGGCTCGAAAGGAGGATGATAATAGATTCCCCGAAGGCAGGGTGAATCAAACCGTATAAACTATACTGTTTGAGCGATCTGCCGATTATTAGACAGATACATTGCGTTGGGAAAGGAGATATGAATAGAAATGAGTAGAGAAGTGGTATTAGTGGGGGCATGCCGTACACCGGTGGGTACCTTCGGAGGAACCATCAAAGATGTAGGAGCAGCAGAACTCGGACGGGTAGTAATGGTTGAGGCCATGAATAGGGCCGGTATCAAGCCGGAACAGA
>CAYRCG010000008.1:0-28754 GCA_964422685.1 uncultured Syntrophomonas sp.
TATTATACAATTAAAGTGCTAAACAATAGATTATAGAGGGGGATGAAGGCCGTGAAAAATTGGCCCTTATTGGCGGTATTGGCAGTATTATTAATAGCACTTTGGGGAGGCTTTGGCACTTATAATGGCATGGTTACAGCCCATGAACGCATCGATAATAAGTGGAGTGATATCGATACCCAGCTACAAAGGCGTTCGGATCTTATTCCCAATCTAGTTAATACCACCAAAGCCTATGCAGCCCAAGAAAAGGAGATATTTACCCAGGTGGCCGAAGCGCGGAGCAAACTTGCAGGAGCTAATTCCGTAGGAGAAAAAGCCCAGGCCGATGCTGATTTGAGTTCGGCCCTTAGCCGTTTACTGGTAGTAGTAGAAAGATACCCAGAGTTAAAGTCTGATGCCAATTTCCGCCAATTAGCTGACGAACTGGCGGGAACGGAAAATCGTCTTGCCGTAGCGCGCCGGGACTATAATGAAGCTGTACGCGATTACAATACCAGAATTAAAAGATTCCCCGCTAAAATGTTAGCTGATGTGGGTGGTTTTGAGTCCCGTGATTACTATAAAGCCCAGGAAGGTGCGCAGGAAGTACCCCAGGTTAACTTCTAGTCAATTCCTTCTATGAAAAAGGTGAGGGGTATTAGTATCTACTACCCGCTACTTTTTACCGTTCAAGAGCTCTCTAAGTTTAATTAGGAGGCGATAGAATTGCCTAGAAGATTATCCGTAGCATCAGCTATAGTATGGCTAATATTATTCGTTTATTCCGGTATTGCTAGTGCAGCTGTGGACCTACCCCGGCCCGATAATCATTTCTACTGTCTGGATCAAGCCGGTATGCTAAGTAAGGAAAGCAAGAGCGCTATCATAAATACCAGCCAGAAGCTACAAGAGAAAACTTCGGTCCAAATCGTTGTGGTTACAGTGCCTACTATCGGTAAAGATACGGTATTGGAGGATTATTCCCTGGCACTTTTCCGCCAATGGGGTATAGGCGATAAAGAAAAAAACAATGGGGTTTTATTACTGATAGCCCAAAAAGAGCGGAAAAGCCGCATCGAAGTAGGCTATGGCCTTGAAGGGGTATTGCCTGACGGGAAGACGGGCCGCATTCAGGATGAAAACCTTTTGCCCTTTTTTAGAGAAGGAAAATATGACGCGGGAATAATCAATAGCTATAACGCTCTACTTAAGGAAATCTCCCAAGAATATAACATCCCCTATCAGCCAGCAGCTGGCGGAAAAACCGATTTGATTCCAGAAGATCAAAATGATAATAGTATATCCTGGCCGTTGGTTATTCTTATACTCATAGTTTTATATATTATTTACCGCAAGACCCGCGGATGGGGCTCTTCCGGCAGGGGACCAGGCGGCGGTGGCGGAGGATACACCGGCGGGGGCGGTTATTATGGGGGTGGAGGTTTTGGCGGCGGAAGCAGTGGTGGCAGTTTTGGCCGGGGCGGTTCCGCCGGCGGCGGCGGAAGCAGCCGTGGTTGGTAAATGATGAGGCAAATAACCAAGGGGCGGGATTACCCGCCCCTCCTCAATCCGAAATGCTTCCGTTTACTTATGCCCGTTTGTACCTGCTACAAAATATTTCTGCCCTTCCTGGAAAGCTTTAAGGTTTACTTCCAGGGCTTTGGCCGGTACCATTTCTTTAATCGCCTTCTTTACTTCTTCCGCCGGTATATTAATGGCGGCTGCCAGCATTCCTACCAGAACCACATTGGCTGCCCGGGTATTGCCACACTTTTCTGCTATGTGAGTAGCATCAATAATAGTGGTATCAGCTATAAGACGGGCAATTCTATCATCGATATCCACCGGATATTTCATCTTTCCGCTCATAACCGGCAGTGGATCCACCTGTTCATCATTAATTATCACCTTACCGCCGGGTTTAAGGTAATCCAGCCAGCGGCCCGCTTCTAGTTTTTCGAAGGCCAGTAATATGTCAGCATCGCCTTTTTTTATTATCGGTGAATAGACTTTTTCCCCGTATCGAACTTGTGAAACCACGCTGCCGCCTCGCTGTGCCATACCATGTACCTCGGAGACTTTGACATCATAGCCCATCTGTACTGCTACCTGCGCGATTATGCGGCTGGTGAGCAGGGTTCCCTGTCCCCCAACCCCTACTATCATTACATTGGTGGTACTTTGCTTGAGCATTTTTATCCCTCCACTATCTTGATGGCATCAAAGGTACAGACCTGGGGACAAAGTCCACAGGCCACACAGGTGTTGGGGTTGATTACTGCCTTTTTATCCTCCTCTACCCAGTAGATCCCGGTGCAACCTATCTTTATGCAAAGTTTACAGCTTTTGCAGAGTTCCGGCTCTACATAGTAGGTTATATTCGGATCCTTCTTAACTAACAATGCGCAGGGACGCTTAGCAATAATCACTGAGGCCTCGCGGCGCTCTAGCTCCTCTTTCAATACCTGACGGAATTCTTCCAGTTGCAGGGGATCAACCACGCGAACATGCTCTACGCCGATTGCTTTGACCAGTGATGGCAAATCCAACTTGCGGGTAGGAAGATTTCTAATAGTTTTGCCAGTAGCCGGGTGCTCCTGATGGCCGGTCATTGCTGTTGTATCGTTATCCAGAATAATAACAGTGGAGGTCCCCTGATTATAGACTACATCTATTAAAGGAGTTATCCCGGAATGAACAAAGGTAGAATCACCTATAACCGCGACCACCTTGCGGGCAAAATCCTCACCATTAGCCTTCTCCATGCCTAGAGCCATGCCTATACTGGCTCCCATACAAACACAGCTATCCATCCCATCCAAGGGACTCAAGGCTCCTAAAGTGTAGCAGCCTATATCCCCCATTACATGCAATTTCATCTTTTTCAAGGTATGGAATACGCCTCGATGGGGACAACCCGGACACATTAAGGGGGGGCGAGGCGGAATCTCCCTATCCAAGCCAAATCCTTCTGCAGGTTCAATTCCCAGAAGGACCTCCTCTATCATTTCCGGGCTATATTCGCCCAGAAGGGTAAAGATATCTTTGCCCTCAGCTTTTAGACCCCAGGATTTTAATTGCTCCTCTATCACCGGCTCTAGTTCCTCTAAGACTATAAGCCGCTCGACTTCACCGGCAAAATAGCGGATTAATTTTTCCGGCAAGGGATTCACCATGCCGAGTTTTAATACCGATAGCTCAGGCATTACTTCGCGCAGATATTGGTAAGCCACCCCGCTGGTGATTATGCCTATCTTCTTATCTCCCCATTCAATCCGATTCAGTTCTGTAGTCTCCGCATATTCTTTAAGCTTTAGGATGCGTTTTTCTACCTCTACATGGCGCTGGCGGGCAAAGCCCGGAAGCATAACAAATTTTGGGGCATTCTTCTTGTAGGTTTTTATATCCACTTCCGTCCGCTCCCCGGTCGCAACCAAAGTTTGGGAATGAGAAAGCCGGGTAGTAACCCTAAGCATTACCGGTGAATCGAATTCTTCGCTAATAGTGAAAGCTAGCTTGGTAAAATCCAGTGCCTCCTGGCTATCGGATGGCTCTATTACCGGTAGCTTGGCAAAACGGCCATAACCTCGGTTGTCCTGCTCATTTTGGGAAGAATGCATCCCCGGGTCGTCGGCAGAAACCAGTACCAAACCGCCATTCACCCCGGTATAAGAGAAGGTATACAAAGGATCCGCTGCCACATTTACCCCTACATGCTTCATAGCCACTAGGGTTCTGGCTCCACCGATAGAAGCCCCTATTCCTACTTCCAGGGCCACCTTCTCATTCGGCGCCCATTCGGCATAAAGTCCTTCATAAGCGGCAAAATTGCTGACTATTTCGGTGCTGGGGGTGCCGGGATAGGCGGTAGCCACGGTGGCACCGGCTTCATAGGCTCCCCGAGCAATAGCTTCATTGCCTATCATCAATTTATTCATGCTTTTCCTCCTCGCCCGATTCTATACAAGAATAACCACTCACCCGCTGGGGATGAGCGGCATTTAAAATTGAGTCTTATCATAGCATCCCAGGAAGATAGTATCACAATTGTTATTCAGCTGTAAATGCTTACCTAGCTATTAACTTGATATTGGCGAATAGCTATCGCTCCATTCTACAATAGCATCTGCCAATAAACGAGCTATGTGATAAACCGGGGTTATGCTTCCCTGCCCTAGCGTTGCCCAATTTTTTACCTCGGGTCTTATCCCTACCATAGCGATGATGGAAAAATCCCCTACCGCCGGTAATCTTTTGCCCAACGCTCTGCCTGGGAAAAGGGACCCGTAACGAAACTTGATAAGCCCTTGTTCTTCTACACTACCAACTGAGGCGTCAATAGCAATAGTAATCCCCGCGGGATATTCGTTTTTTATTATATTGAGCCTTTGCCGCAAGTTCTTACTATGTAACGGTTGCCCTAGATTGCCGAATACTAAAAGTTCGGGAACTTGTTCCTGTATCATTGTTCCGGTTAGAGGTCCAAGGCAATCCAATATGTTGCGATCAGTCCCAATACAAAGAAAAAGGGGCTTTCCCTTCAAAATGTTCAGATTATTATGAAACGCTTCTACCAAAGCATCCTTAGCCCCCGGTTGTCTATAATGCTTTTCCATTATAATCATTCGACAGGCAAAACCTCCAGCATCTCTTTTAAGGCGTTTATAAACCTTCGGTTTTCTTCCATGGTACCGATACTTATGCGAATAAAGGTAGGGTAACCAAAAACATCCCCGGTGCGGACTATCACTCCACGAAGGAGTAAAAATTGAAAGACCTTCTGGCAATCCCTCCCGGTATCCAGTAAGATGAAATTAGCCTGGGTTTCTATATAATCCAAGCTGAGTTGTTTAAATTCCCGGTAAAGATAATCCCTGCCCTGTAGATTATTCTGCCGGCTGTTTTGTACAAAATCGTTGTCCCGCAAAGCAGCTCGGGCGGCGATCTGGGCGGCGATATTAACGTTAAACGGTTCCCTTACTCGTTCAAAGGCAGCTGCGATAGCGGCCGTTGTAATAGCATAACCTATTCTTAAACCGGCTAGGCCGTAGATTTTAGAAAAGGTTTTAAGTAATACTATATTACGCCCTTCCCGTAAATACTTAAGCCCGCTCCCAAAGGCAGGGTCACCCACATATTCCCCATAGGCTTCATCGAAAACCACCAGTATATCAGAGGGAAGCTCCTGCATGAAAAGATCTAATTCTTTTTTTTCTATTATGGTGCCGGTGGGGTTATTAGGATTACAGATGTAGACTATTTTGGTGCGGGGATTTATTGCCGCAAGTATGGCCCCTAGATCATACTTGTATTCTTTAAGGGGTATAGCCAATGTTTGGGCTCCCATAATGCTACTTGTTGACGCATACACCGAAAATGTCTCTTTAGCATAGATAACTTCGTCCCTGGGATTTATAAAGGTTTGAGCTATTATAAGAAGTAATTCATCCGAACCGTTGCCTACTACCAGTTGTTCGGCAGGAATTTGCCAGAAAGAGGCTAGTTCTTGTTTGAGCTCATAGGCATTAGCATCCGGATAGAGGTATATTTTATTTAGACCCTCCCGTAAAGCAGCTAAAGCGAGAGGCGAGGCACCTAAAGGGTTTTCGTTAGAAGCTAGTTTAATAATACTATTGAGCCCTAGCTCTCTTTTGACTTCTTCAATGGGCTTACCTGGAATGTATGGCTTTAAACTAAATATTTCTTTTCTGGCTTTGCTTTGCACGAATTCATCCATCTATGAATAACGCCTCCATTTTTAATCGGTATTTTACCGAAAGCAATACCGTATTATAATGCCTTAGTCTTTAAGCATTTCCTTTATATAAGGCGGAAGGCAAAATGCCGCTTGATGAATCCCCTTATTATAATATTTTAAATAGCCAAGATCCTTTGGGTCTTTCTCCGGCTTCTGGGGATTATATTTCTTACTGCCCATAGTAAAAGTCCAGGGGCCACTTACATAAGTAGCTATTGGCGCTAAAAAAACCCTGGCAAGGGGAAAGACGGCGTTTATTTGCCGGAAAACGGAGACAAAAACTTTCTCGTAAAAAATTGGTGATTCGGATTGTACTACTAGAAGCCCGTCCTCCTTAAGAAGGTTATACACATCCCGATAAAACTCCAAATCAAATAAGGGGGTAGCTGGTCCATAAGGATCAGAAGAATCCACAATAACCACATCGTAACTATAGGGGGTATCCTTAACATATCGCACCCCGTCTGCGATGTGCAGGTTAGCCCGCTTATCGTCAAAGGCACATGAAAGAGTTGGAAAAAACCTTTTACTATTATCTACTACCTTTTCATCTATTTCCACTAGGTCTACACGGTCGATTCTTTGGTGTTTCAGCACTTCCCTTAAGGCGCCCCCATCTCCCCCCCCGATTATCAATATCTTTTCCGGGCGAGGGTGAGTACACATGGCTACATGGCTTATCATTTCATGATAGATAAATTCGTCTTTCTCCGTGACCTGCAGGGCATCATCTAATAGCAGAGCTTTGCCCCATTCCAAGGTGTCAACTACGGTTAGTTTCTGATAAGGGGTCTGTTCCTCATGCAGGATTTTCTCGACCTTCCATTTAACCGCATAGCCTTCGGTATGCCTTTCACATATCCAACTTCTAGTCATTTTTCCCTCCCTTTTAGTCTCTACCTATAAACCTTCATGGTCAGGGGCTGCAAATAATATGTAAATAGCGAGGGTAAAGATTCCTCGCTGCGCCCGGAATTATCACGCACTACATGCACCACGGTAAAACGAAAAGGATCAGGGCATCCGCTGTTTAATGGTTGAAATATTATCAGTATCCATCAGCGCCCGAAGGTGAGCGTAAATCTGCGTCTAAACCCCTTTCATAGCAATGACAAGGTAGTCTAGCCTTCTATCCCCCGTTTCCTTACACCTTGCTGCCAATATTAAGCAAGTCTGCGATAATCCCCATATTCTCCTCCATGTTTTTATTATCATCGAAGTCCATGGCTAATAATGTCGCTTCAATAATTCTATCATTTTCATTGCTAGTGTAGGCATCCATCCATTTATTCAGGAGTGTGAAAAGCTGTGGATGTTTTTTCTTTACTATGCTTAGTTCCAGCAGGTTTAATAAAAAACACATATGTTCATTATCGAACTCCCCCCGCAGGCTGCAATCAGCGATTAGACTGGCGGTTTCGCTGTATATTTTCTTTAATAACTGATCATGATCCGGCATTATTCATCGACCCTTCTGGCATCTCCCATAATCTGCTTCTGCAAATCAAAGGTGATGGGTAAGCGAATACCACTTCTGCCATCCCGGTTTTTATCTATGTGGATATAATAATTGGGGTTGATATAGTTTTTTAGTTCCTCTCTTTCCTCCAATTCTTCCCGGGAAATAGGAGTCAATTTAAGCATAAGGTCACATTCATTTTTCATACGCTTGGCGCCTTGTAAGCTTCCATCAGGGTTTAATTGAACCAGGCACATAACCACTATCTTAAGGTTTTGGGCCAGCATTTTCAAGGTCTTTACAATCTGCTCCAGCACTTGCCATTCTTGCAGCTTGGGGTCTAGTTTGTCCATCCGTCCCACATAGTCAACCACCATCATCTCGATGTTTTTCTGTGCCTTAAATTTGCGGGCTATGGAAATCGCCTTCTCCGGCGTCAGATTAGGGCAAGGATACGAATAAAATCCGCTTTCGCGCAGCATGGAATAACCATTGAATATAATCGATAATTCTGTTTCACTGATATCCCCACTGCGGACCCTATCGTGATCGACTTCCGACAGAATGGAGCCCCAGCGCAGAGCTATCTGCTCCCGGCTCATCTCCGTGTTCAGGTATAGGAGGTTTTTGCGTGCGTCTACGGATATAGCCTTAGATGTATGCAGAGCAAAGGATGTTTTGCCATGCCCGGTTTGCGCACCTAGGATTATCAGATCGCCGGTTTTATAACCTAGAGTTATATGATTTAGGTTATCAAATCCCGTGGGGAGTCCATCGAGGGGGAGTACCCCTTTGTGCAATTCTCGGATCTCTTTTAAACGAACAAATCTGCGTTCAACTTCACTATAACCTAGGCCAGCCATATCTGCAGGTGAGTCTATTTTATCATCTATTTCCAAGGCAGTCAGGTTGGTTAGCTCTTCCTCAGCTGCCATAAGTACCTGTTCTACGTCGCCTTCCTGTTTTTCTCGCAGGAGCTGTATATTTCTAGTTAGAAAGGTCTCAAATTTGCGTAGGCGGGATTTATCCTTTACCCGTTTGATCCAGTATTTTATATTTTCGTCATCTATGTATTGTTCAACAATATACTTCAGTTCTTCTATATCGCGGGGGTTGCTAAACACGCCTAGGCTATGCCCCTCTTTCAATAGTTCTACTAGGGTAGGACGAGTTTCCCTCTCAAAAAGGCTTATAGCCAAATCGAAAATTGTAGCATGACGCGGGGAATAGAAATCAGCGTTGCTCAAAAGATCATATGCTTCTATGCAAGCGTCCTCAGAATGAAGCATGGAAGATAAAACCCGTCGTTCGCTCTCTAAATCGATTAAGTAATCCTCCAAGGATTGTTCATTCCTGTTCAAATTCAAACGAATCACCATCCAAATAAAACCGGGGAAATTATCCCCGGTTTCTATTATACCTTATTTTTAGTCCCCCCTGCATTAGAGGGAGGAACATAGATTTCATATTCTAGGTTGATGGTCTTGCGTTTATCGAAGTTGCCGGGCACTAGCGATTTTTCCTTCTTGTTTCTTCGTTTTAATTGGGCTATTTCTTTGTCTACTTCTTCCACTTGCCGAATTTCCTTGCTCATCCAATCCTTGAGAACGCTATCCATATATTCCAAACCGGCATTTTTAGTCCTTTGGCACATTACTTCCCCGGCTTTCATGATCATAGCGTGGGAGAATCCCCAATCATGTCGCCATTTATAGTATACTTTTTTGCGGGCTTCGGCTGCCATATCGATGCCGGTGAAGCTTCCGAATTCCACAACATCCGGATCGAATTTATTTACTATTAGGCTACGGTTTCTGTCTTCATCAACATATTTTTTAAAATAGCTTTCTAAACCCTCAACGGTAGTTATAGAGCACTCTTTCACATCCCGGGCAATCTGGCTGATGTCGCGAGGATTATAGATACTCCTTTCGAAACACATTTCCAATATGCATAAAAGGAACTCCGGGGACAACAAAAGATCTTCCAGCCATTTGTTTAGTTCACTGGACATCTTTACACTCATTAAATTGCCGGTTTTTTTAGCAATAAAATCCCCAACCTTTTTAAAATCTGAACTTGATTGCCTAATTAGCTCCCCGGAAACCAGCTTGTTCTCCTTAATTTGCTGTTCCAATTGTTCGATTTTAAGGCGGTATTCCTCCAAAAGGTCTTCCGTTTCCTTAGGGAGAAGGGAATTATCTGCCGGCATAGAAGTCCGCTGGTAAAAACCGGGATGGTCTCTTATTATAAGGGATTCCAATTTCTCTGCAAAAGTATCCAAAAACACTTCCCTGTCAGCCAAACTTTGATTGTCCCGCAGGGCAACTATGCCTAGCTTCTGCAGGCGATTTAGACGGCGGGAAAGCTTTATCTTGCCCAAAGAAGGACAGAATTGCAAAACCTGACCAATCTTTACGCCATTTTGGTACAAAGGTTTGGTTCTTTCCATAGTGTATAGCAGGGCTGCTATAATAGAAATGTCTTCCAGTTCTAAATCTAATTCCTTGGCATAAGCAAATATTATTGCCGGTAAACTAACAAAACCCCAACGAAATATTTCCAACCAGGCCATTCTGTTTTCCATATAATCCCGACCTCCAAGTCCAAGTAAAGGAATTATAACATTTAAAAACAGAAACTTTCAAACTGCATAAGGTTAGCTATTGCTTCAAAAGTAGTTAATTTGCTGTATAAACTCAGGGGCAAAATAAATTTTGGCATGAAAATCGAACTTGACTGTTTATAAAAATGAAAAACCAGGAGTAATGTCCTGGTTTTGTGCGGGTTCTATGATATGTCACGCCCTAAACCTACCGGTATAACTTAGGGTTCCCCGGTATTATTTTTGTTTTTCTAATCTAATCTTATCCCTTGGCTTTAATTATTTTATACCGCCACTATATTCCTAGCATCCTTCTTTTGCGATAAGCGACTAAATCCTTGGTAAAAATCGATGATCTCGAACCTTAACATCACATGGTTACCACTTTTTATAGCCTTATCGACATTGGCAAAACTATTATAGCCAAATTCCTTGACTATCTCACAACTGTCCAAATCATCAACTACATCAGCAAAACGATTATGCACCTGTTCAAATATGCCATAATATAATTCCTTAATCTGCTTTATCCGTTTTTCGATTTGTAGCAAATCGTAATCCTCTCTTTCTATAATATGTAAAAGACTGTGAAACAAGTTATGCAAAAGCTGGTTATGGAATACTGCGGCCATGGCTTCCCGTTTGTATTGCCTATACAGCAAATAACGCAGATAATCTTTTAGACCCCTTTGTCCGGGCGGGCTTAATATCTGATAAGCGTTTAGAAGTTCGACCTCGTTAACCGAAATATCTCCGAGCATGAAAAAAACCTCCTTCAATTATTCATTAAAAGAGGTTTCCCTTCTAGTTATATAAATTCCTTTAGTTATTTATCGTATAATTCCGGTCAATTCTGGGTCACTTCGCTATAATAACCTATTTATTATACAATATTGCTGATATTTATTTCTTTATGTCGGTTGAGAAATCTATCTATCCTTTCCAAGGCTTCTTCGATATTAGGGACACTAGCAGCATAACAACATCTAATATGACCGTCACCGCTGTCACCAAAGGCGTTGCCCGGCACCACTGCCACTTTTTCTTCCCAGAGCAATTTCTCACAAAATTCTTCGCTGCTCATCCCACTAGTTTTTATGGATGGAAAACAATAAAATGCTCCCCTAGGCTCGAAACAATCCAGCCCTATTTCTTGCAAACCAGATAGTATCAGTTTACGGCGATAATTATAATTGTCCACCATCTTCCGCATTTCTGCTTCGCCATGGCGTAGAGCCTCGATAGCCGCTTTTTGTCCCATAATTGATGCACACATAATGGTGTATTGATGTATTTTGGTCATAGCCCCAATTATGTCCCGATGGCCACAGGCATACCCTATTCTCCAACCCGTCATAGCAAAGGCTTTGGAAAATCCGTTCATCAGAATAGTGCGGTCTTTCATGCCGGGTAAACTGGCAATGGATACATGCTTCCCATTATAAGTTAATTCGGAGTAGATTTCATCGGATATAACCAGCAGATCGTTTTTAACTATTATATCCCGCAAAGTAGCCAAATCTTCCGCGTACATTACCCCTCCAGTAGGATTATTGGGATAAGCCAGGACCAGGATTTTACTCTTAGGTGTTATATATCGAGACAGTATATCAGGACGCAAACGATATTCGTCGGCGTTATAGGTCGGAACGGGAACAGCCGTGCCGTAAGACAAGGTAGCACCCGGCGCATACGCTACAAAAGAAGGCTCCGGCACCAACACCTCATCACCGGGTTCTAATAAGGCCCGCATAGCCAAATCCACTGCTTCACTAACCCCCACGGTAATTAAGACTTCCTTATCCGGCGAATATTCTACCCCTATCCGGCGTTTTTCATAACCGGCCACCTCCTCCCGCAATTCCAATAGACCCTGGTTAGAGGTATACATAGTATAGCCCTTCTCTAAGGAATAACAACCAGCTTCGCGTATATGCCAGGGGGTAACGAAGTCCGGCTCTCCTACACCTAGTGAAATTACCCCCTCCATCTGCGTAACCAGGTCGAAAAACTTCCTGATTCCCGATGGGGGCATAGTTTTTACTTTACCGGAGACATAGTGTTCCATACTCACGGGCTCACCACCAGTCTTCTATCTTCCTCCGGCTCGCCAAAAATAAAATTCTCCTGTTTATAGCGTTTAAGAATAAAGTGGGTTACCGTGCTTTGCACATGGTCTAAAGTAGATAGTTTATGGGAGACAAACCCGGCAATATCCTTCATGCTTTCTCCGTTTACTATCACGGAAAGGTCGTACGTACCGCTCATGAGATAAACACAACGGACTTCCGGATAGCGGTAAATTTTTTCCGCCACACTATTGAAGCCCACTTCCCTTTCCGGGGTTACCTTTACATCGATCATAGCGGTTACTCCATCGCTATCGAGCATTTCCCAGTTTATCACTGTGTTGTAGCCTAGTATTATCTTTTGTTTTTCCATTTGCCCGACAATAGTCCTAATCTTGGTTTCATCCTCATCTAGCATAGTAGCTAGGGTTCTGCAACTTAGGCGTGCATTGTTTTCCAGCAGATGTAATATTCTCTTTTCCAGTTCCATCTATCTTCCTCCTTCTTAATTAACCGTTATGGAGCCGTATAACTATCAATATAAATAAGGGGTAAGATTCCTCGCAACGCCCGAAATGCAGGTTGATTATTATTGCGAGGGGGGTAGCAACACGACAATCTCCGGCCATTATTCATAGAAATGACAAGGGGGCGAATCGAATGATGGGGACACCCCGAATAGAAACGACATAGCGTAATGGCGTCTCAAGCTATTTTCTCCCCAGGAGGTTATTAAATAAAAAAACCCTCATCCTGAAAGGGACGAGAGTTGCTCCCGCGGTACCACCCTGATTGGCTAAGGCCCGGCTTTAATCCAATAACGGAGGATTCCCGCCCGGTTTCATCTCTATGTTTCACCAGGACTCACAGGTGGCTTTCATTACTTTCTGATTCCGAGTTTTCAGCTAGATCCCCGGCTCTCTGTAAACAGTTAAAGTAATTACTCTTCTGTTCATCGTTTTTGTTTATAAATTTATAGAATATGCTACCACTTTAATGCCCCATTAGTCAAGGTGTAAAATTATTCATTAATCAACAAAGTTTTGCTGAACTATTCTATGAAATAAAACATATTATTGCTTTAGGCTTTAATCAATCTGATTGATCCGTTTAAGAAAACGAGATGTCTATTGTCCTATTTTCGATTCCATTGTAATTAAAGATACATAAATTTAAGGAGGTATCCCTTTTGTCCAGAGTATTAAATTTAAGTGAAGAAGAAACTCATATCGTGCAAAAAATTAATAATTATTTCAAACCGGGCGATATGAGTCTTGAAGAGAGAGTCTTCAATGCACTCTTAATTACCCGCTATGATCTGGAGGCACAGCACTTCAGTACGGATAAGCAGAAATATACATTAATTAAGTACCAGAAGATACTTGATGGATTATTGAAGAAAATGAAGTTATCGGTATAGTATTCTTTATAGGCTACGGCTAGGGGCTAATATGCAAGGAGGGGATTATTATCAAAATCCCCTTCCGATAAATAAAAGCATTTTGTGAAATCGCAAGAACGGCTTTTAGCTAGACAGAATATTTAGTCTTCCGCATTTTCCGTTTGTTCCTCGGCAATGCCGACACCCATCTTTTCCTCTAGCAATCTTATTCTTTTTTCCAGGGCCCCTAATTCGGATTTAGTGACATAAGAAAAAGATTTTTTCATTCCCTCGACTTCCTGGCGTATTGACTTGCGTAGCTCTACCTTTTCTTCTTCCCCTCTTTTTATAGCCTCATCTACAAAGCTTTTAGCCTCCTCGCGGCTAATCTCCCCTTTTTCTACCATTTCCGCAAAGAATCGTTCGGCATGATCCCGGGTGATACTCAAAGCACCCAATCCAAAATACAAGGCTTTTCTCATCATCTTTACCCACCTCCCTAGTGTTTTTCTCTTTATTTTACCACAATATGTTTCGCCCTACTATTTTATACTTAAAAGGACATAACAATTCATCGCTAAAGTCGTAAAGTATTTAAACCCAGTATTTTCATGGTTTTTTTTAGATCCTGCCGGTCATGCAGAACATTAGCAAATAAATCGCCCACCTTATTAAGTCGCCCGGGCAAGGTTTTAATCGTAAATTTTTCCGGTTCCAATTTCTCGAGTTCCCGCCATTCAATCGGCGTAGAACAGGTTGCCCCCGGAATGGGACGCACACTATAAGCGGCGCAGACAGTTTTACCCAGTCCGTTTTGCAAATAATCCAGGTAAATTCTTGGGCCCCTTTTTTTAATATTTCTCTCGGTAGTCGCAATGTCAGGAATGGCTTTACAAACCATCTCCGCTATCGCCCGGGCCAAACAACGAATCTGTTGATAAGTGTACCCTTCTGCTATAGGTAGGTAAAGATGAAGTCCTTTTACCCCAGAAGTTTTAGGATAAACCCGTAGATCAAGGTTTGCCAATAATTCTCGTAATAGCTGAGCAACCTTCGCAAGTTCCTCGAAGGTATTTGCTTCTGAGGGGTCTAGATCAAATACTATAAAATCCGGGTGCTCAACCCTGTATGTCTTCGATAGCCAGGGATGTATTTCTATGCAAGCTAGATTAGCTAAAAACACAATGTCTGCCACCTGTCGAACCAGGACATAATTCTTTTCCGTTCCCTCATTATCGGTCCAGGTAAATGTATTCATCCACTCCGGAACACCTTTAGGGGCATTTTTTTGATAAAACGATTTTTCTTTAATTCCCCGTGGATAACGGGTGAAAACTAGTGGACGGTTAACCAGATGAGGCAGCAAAAAGGGGAAGACGGCTATGTAGTATTCCACTAGATCTCTTTTACAATAACCATCTTCAGGGTAAAGGACCCGTTCCAGATTAGTAAGTCTAATTTCATTTTCTCCCAAGTTAAGACTTATTGATTCGCCCATCCGGGTAAACATCCCTCCTGTCTGGGTATCTTTTAGATTGAAAAATCATCACTAGCACTATCTTTTATAAAAGCCTTAATCACCGGAAAACGCAGGCGCAAGGATTCCGTCCATTCCAAATACTCCACCTGCACCCCTATATTGGGGGTAATGTAATGTGAACCCGCCGGGGTGCGACCAGAAAATGGAGATTTGTCTACTTCCAACCGAGGCAAGGTATCTGATAGCATTTGCCATTGTTCAGCATCTAAGCCGGTTCCTACTTTGCCGACAAAACTCAGACCTCCTTGAAGCCTAACACCAAGCAAAAGGCTATTTACCCGTTGACCTTGCAAGGTATAACCTCCAACCAAACAGTTCTGCTGACGTAGGCATTTGGTTTTAAACCAATCCTTATGTTTTTTCCCCGGATAATAAAGACTATCCCTTCTCTTTGCTACTATTCCCTCAAGACCCGCTTTGTGAACCGTATTGTAAAGGACGGTACCTTCCGAAAAACTATCAACCAAATGTAGGCATTCTTGTTCTTTAGTGAGTTCCCCCAATTTAGAAAGCCTATCCATCAAGCTCCATGATCTCAAGTCAATTCCATCAAGATATATAAGGTCAAAAACCATATAAGATATTGTTTGAGTATGACTGAGAAAACGAATCTTCATAGGGTCACGGCAATTGTCCCTTCGCATTACCGAAGGAAAACTTGGTTTGCCCCCACACAACACTACTATTTCCCCGTCTAATATCGCATTCCCATTATTAATAATTTCGGATAGCTTTTGCAATTCGGGATATTGATCGGTGCGCAAGTTCCCCCTTTTGTTAAGCAAGGAAACCTTCTTCCCTTCGATAACAGCTAACATCCGCACCCCATCCCATTTAACTTGGTAAAGGAAACTAGCATTATCAAAAGGTTGTTTGCTCATAACGGGTTCCATACAACGGATTTGTGGTAGGAGTAACCCCATAATTAGCTACCCGTTCTAGCTGTTTTCTTGGGACTTTCTTTTTTAGTCCCCTCAGTCCGGTTTTTTTCTGCTAATTTCACACTAGCTTTTAAGGCTTCCATTAAGTCCACTACATTGGAGGCTTGCTGATCCGATGCCGGACTGACATATTCTTTGCCGGCAATTTTTGCTTCGATCATTTCCCAAAGGGATTGGCGATAATCATCCTGATATTTCGCCGGGTCAAAATCAATGGAAAGGTTTTCTATCAGGCTAATTGCCATTTTCAACTCTTTCTCTTGCAATTTTTCCGCTCCAACCCCTTTCCCCAACGAAGCGGAGGATCTTATCTCATCGGGATAAAAGATGGTTTCCATAATCAGGTGTTCATCCTTTACTCGCAAAGCAGCTAATGACTGTTTGGAGCGAATCATTACCTTGGCTAAGGCAATTTTACCAGTTCTTTTCATGGCCTCGACGATAAGGGTATAGGCTTTTTCCCCTCCCGGGGTGGATTCCAAATAATAGCTTTTATCAAAATAAATCGGGTCAAGTTGCTCCAGTTCTATGAAATCCAAAATATCAATGGTCTTGGTATTTTCCAAAGGAATGCGGGCTAAATCTTCCTCATTAACAATTACATAATTGCCTTTTTGAAACTCGTAGCCCTTAACAATTTCTTCTGTTTTGATCTCCTTATTGCATTTTGAACAAACTTTTTTGTAATTAACCGGGGCCATGCATTCCTGATGAAGGTAATGAAATCTAATATCTTTGTTTTCCGTCGCTGTATACATAGCTACCGGAATATTAACCAAACCAAAACTTACTGCACCTTTCCAAAGTGTTTTCAAACATGATTCCCCTTTCGGGCAATTTTCTTATAGTTTCTTTGTTTTTAGCTGGATTTATGCGCCGAGGGCAAAATGATACATATCAAATACAGACATATATGGTACAATACACCATCGATATATAATTTTGGTGGATTTGCCATGTTGCAGGCATATAATATATAATATTGTTATTATCGCTTTATGCCGAATCTAGTTTCGTCGACTAGAACGGGGGAACCATTTTATGGGGTGAATCCGGCTTAATTTGCCGGTAGGGCAATCCCCTTGCCCGAATCCGTCAGCTAACCCCGCAGGCTTTTGGGGAGGGTTAATTTTATAAAGGTAATGGGCCCTCTTCGTTGCCGGATAATAGTATTAGGAGGGATTTTATTGTTGAGAGAGGATTTGTTAAACAATGAAATTAGGAACATGAAGCGGGAAGCTTCCTTACGCAGGGCAGATGAACTAAAGCAGGAGATTGCTGGCTTTCTAAATATCGAGCCCAGTATTGAAACAGGAATGAGATTACATGAATGTAATCTGCGCAGAAAGGAGAGTATCCTTAGGTATTTTAAAGCCAATGAGAATGATTGGAATAACTGGACCTGGCAAATGAGAAACCGTATCAACGATGTAAACAAATTAGCGGCCATAATGAGCTTAAACGAATTTGATATAAAAACGGTCAAACGGGTATCAAAAATAGTACGCTGGGCTATATCCCCCTATTATTTAAGTCTAATCGATTTCGAAAATTACGCCGAATCCTCTATTTATAAGCAGGCAGTCCCCAGTCCGCATGAAATAAAAGGGCAGCGGGGTGAGGATGACCCTATGGGCGAAGAAATGAATAATCCCGCTCCCCGTATTACACGACGTTACCCCGATCGTCTCATAATTAATGTTACCAATCAATGTGCTATGTACTGCCGCCATTGTCAGCGCCGCAGAAACTTCGGTGAAACCGACAATCATGCTACCCGCCAAGAATTAATGGCCGCCCTGCAATATATTAGGCATAATCCCGAAATTCGGGATGTTCTTATAACCGGCGGGGATGCCTTAATGCTTAGCAATCGTACCCTGGATTGGTTGCTAGGCGAACTCGATGCCATTTCCCACATCGAGATAAAACGCATCGGCACTAGGGTGCCGGTGACCCTTCCGCAAAGAATAACCACCGAGCTTTGTGAAATCCTAAAGAGGCATACTCCTATTTATATCAATACCCAATTTAATTCACCACTGGAAATAACCCCAGAAGCTAAGCAAGCCTGCGATCTCCTCATTGAAGCAGGAGTTGTTCTAGGTAATCAGGCGGTACTACTAAAAGGAATCAATGATAATGTCCATGTTATGAAAAAACTCAACCAGGAATTGCTTAAAATTCGTGTTCGTCCTTACTATCTTTTCCAGGCTAAGGAGGTAAAAGGGACTACCCATTTTATCAGTTCCGTAAATACCGGCCTGGATATTATGAGGCAACTGCGGGGTTACACTTCCGGTTTGGCTATTCCTACTTATGTTATAAATGCACCAGGGGGTTACGGTAAAACCCCGGTAATCCCGGAATATGTTTTGGATATAAGCGAGGATTGCGTAACCATTCGCACCTGGCAAGGCAAGGTATTTGATTATCCCAACAATAACGGCTAGGATATTGCCCTTCCGGGATTGGACATTCGGATTATAATCCGCTGCAAGAGCCTTTCGCTTGGCGGGAACGCATAAATTATGATGGTTTTTGCAGCGGACCGAAAGGTGCTATGACTTGGCCCGGGCCTTACACCTGCCTGATGAATTAAATACTTAGACCCGCCTAGCAGTATTCACCGTCGGCAAACCTTCAGGAATCCTTAATTAAGGTGACATCTGTCGAATTAAACATAGTAAAAACCTCATCACCCTTTTTCAATCGTAAATCCTGATATGCGGATGAAGTTAAAGATGCAGTAACTGCAAAATCGCCTATATCCACAATCACTTCCGTAATATCTGCACCTTCCTTAATCTCCATTACCTTACCGATCAGTTTATTAGGGTCACTAATACGCATACTATACTACCCCCATCGCAATCGCTATAAAACAATCATGAATAATGTTTCTTATATATTATCCAATAACAACCGGAATTATAGATAAGCGATAGGACATAGGGCTGTGGCGTAGGATATAAGAGCAACAAATCTGCGGCAGTAGTAGCTTGCTTACCTAAGACAACTCATTATAATACCGCTACCGCATTAATACCTGATTGCCCTAAGACTTCCTTCACCTTTATTATAATAGCCCTTTACTGCGCATAAGTACGGTCGTAGGCCGGTAACTGTCCTCATACATTTTCATAGTGGCCTCAAAATCGCCGGTTAGGACCTCCCTGCCATTACCTAAATATAGTTTCAGGGGATCTAGGGTGCGCATAATCATTACCTGCTCTGCAGTCGGAGGCTCAGTTTCGATTAGGCTAGGGGATATTGCTAGCCTCCATTGTATGGTCCGTTTGATATCCTCTATTTTTACCCCGGGATGGATTTTTTCCAGATACATCTCCCTGGTTTCGTTATCAAAACGATATACTCCCATGGTTGTAACCACAACATGTGGTCCCCCGCCTACTAAGCCTGCCTTTTCCCTGCCTCCGGGGCCATCTAGATGTCCGGGGGAAGTTATATGATCTACCCTTTCAACAAAATTACGACCATCCTGGCGCATCATAATAATGGTGCGATTCGCAGATGAAGCTAGATCATTAGCTCCCCCGCTACCGGCCAGCCGTACCTTCGGCTTACGGTAATCCCCGATGCAGGTAGAATTAAGATTGCCGAATTTATCTATCTGGGCTCCGCTGATACAAGCCGCATCTATGAATCCTGCCTGTTGTGCCCCCATCACCTCGCGTTGGCTACCGACGTAATAGGCCCTTTCATTTGTTGCCGCACAACCGACACATAAAGGCAACCTTCTGGGGAGTGTTCCCACGGCACCATATTCTACCACCATATTGAAATTAGGGGCATGGGTGAATTTTGCAACCATTGCAGCCATTAGTGGCATCCCTATACCGATGAAGCACAATTCTCCATCGTTTATTTCCCGGGCCACCGAAGCTGCCATCACTTCAGGCAATGAATAATCTTTTGCATATTTCGTCATTATTATCACCTGACCTCTCCAAATCCCTGGTATTTCCGTTCATTCAGCCGCAAGCGATTTAAACGGTCATAACCCACTAATTTGCAATAATCATTCCAATCTATGGTGTCGTGTATATATTTATTAGCCCAGGCTTCAAAGCCTGCTTGGGTAGCAAATTGGCGGTAAGTGTCCAGACCAAAAGCTAAATCATGGTGATAATAATAGTTTGATTCTCGCCAATGCGCTCCGAAAGGTGCATGTACTACCGCATCGACGTAGTAGAAGGGAATAACGGTGAGGTTAGGCATACGGCGTATTTCCGCCTGTGTGACGATTTCTTCAACACTGATTATTACTTTTTTGGATGCACGGGCCAGCATATCGGTATTACCATATAAACCAAAACACTGTACATTACCTATTTCATCAGCCCGCGCACAATGCATGATACCTACATCTGGGGCAGAGGCAGGTACTAAAGCAACCGGTTCCCCGGTATAAGGGTCATCGATAACCTTAATCCGCGAATTGTTTTTAACAATATCCGAGCCTAATTGCGATTTAACCGGCATGAAACCCAAGCCCGCGGCGGCAGCTTCCCACCTCATGGCACATCCATAATTGCTGTATTCTTCGACTTCTATGGGCCTGGGGATGCTTTCCTCGACTGCGCGCCTGATTACCTTATCCTCCCCTTCTATTCCCCCCCAGGTGTAGGCCATCTCTATTTTATTTATCAAACCGGATCCTATTAAAACTGACGACATCCCGACTTGACTGGTGATGCTTAAACTAAGGGATTTAATCCTTTCTTTCTGGCGTACTATTTCCCATATCAAGGCTGCCGGTGCTGCTATGACCGATAGGCCCAAATAGGTATCCTCATGGATGAACTTTGTAATAGCCTCCTTAGCAGTCATTACTTTGTAACAAGGTGGCTTCGCTCTCCCCTTGGCAATAGGGATTTGTTCATACTTCATATTTAACACTCCTTAAAAATATATCCATTGCTGCGACAGAACAAATTCATATTTATCACCTTATGTATTTGCGAAGTTCCTTCAAATTCTGTATTCTATCATCCCCCAAGCATTCCTAAACCAGGCAACACCGGTATAGCCATAAATATACAACTCCAATCGGCGAAACCTTTATACTCATATTGATATTATAGCATTTACATGGAGCGGAAAGTTAGGAAGTCCACCAAGTCTTTGTTAAGAAGTAAGGTGCCATGTTCCATATAATTCAGCATAAATTAATAGTCTAAATACTAATAGTAGTAGCATAACATCGTTAATAAATGGAAAAACGCCCCTAATAAACTTCAGAGGCGTTGCTATGATATACCTACAAGCCCATTTTTGTGCATGCGGCGGTGTTCAATAAAAACCGAAAACTCAAAGCCGCCAAACATCGGGAAAAAAATAGTGAAATTGCCTTAACTGATAAAGCTTCGCTTTTAGGCGATTTTTCTGTTACGGAGTTGCCGATATTCAGAAATGCTTTGTTGGGCTAAAGTCCGGCGGTCAATCGACCAAGACTTCATTTCCTTCCCAAAAGCCCGGAAACTTCCGCGGTAGAAGAATTTGGCCCTTTCCATTAGACGCTGGCCGCCTTCGGATATGGTAAATGCCCCGATAGCGCGCACATCCGGAATACTGTTGTTATCCAGTACAAAGCGTCGACCGAAGTCATATACCAAAGCCTTGGTATAGCTTTTCCGCAGCTTATCGGTCTGATCAACGATTACCGAAGAAATATATAAATACAGTTCCGGCTCATCAAGTGACCTGATATGCGTCACTAGTTGTCCTTCGGGCATTTCTCCGGTTATGATCTTATTCCATACAGAATGCCCCAGGGGAAATACCCAGTAATAACCTTTAACCTTGTCTTTTACTTTGCATACCCGGAACATCTTCGGGTCTTTTTCAATTAATCCCTGGATAACCGCCCCTTCGGAGTGCCAACAGGCATCAAAGTACTTTCTTTCCAAATTTAACATGGGCCCAATATCAAGTATCCGAGCACATTCGATCGTATATGCCGGATCTTTCATAATTTCACCTTCCTATTTTATTTTCGCAAACGCAGATAGCGCTAGTAAGACACTATCGCTGTTTGTTAATTAATGGTTATGAATATATGGTAGGTAAGAGAAAATACGCTACAGAGGGGAAAAAAGGGCGGGATATTTCTTAGGGGGATTCATTATTTCACCTTCCTAATAAATTGCGAGATCGCGAGGACAACTTTTGAGTTCTTTACTTATTATAATCTATTTGAACGAATGAGTCACGGAGAAAAGAGTCCCTGCTCTTGATGGTTATTGTGGACATCTACGTCCAAGATACAACAAAAACCTATAGAGGGAATCCCTCTATAGGTTTTTTCGGTTTATTTGCTATAGGAGTTGCTAGAGCTGCTTAATCTACAAACACCTGTTGCCCTCGGTCTAGCAGATCGTCTGGGTACAACCCCAACCGGACAACGTGGTACTCTCCTACGCCTACGCCTTCTTGATAATGTGGTAAATCTTCTTCCGAATCGACCGGTTTCAGGCCCAAAACCCAAAGGACCTGTTCCATCTTGATTAGGCATCTGCTTCCACTCCTCTCTGGTTATAGCATATTCAATTCCTCCATAATATTCTCCCAAAGGGGGTAAAGCATTTCGCCTATTTCCTTATTGCTAGCCGGTACCTCAGCATTTGCAATACATTCAACAATAGTTTCGCTAAAGGGTATTTTTCCGATTAAGGGCAGAGAGTTATCCCTAGCCCAGTTTTCTATTTCTGCAGCGGCTGCCGGGTTTAAATCCCATTTATTGATTATTAAAACAGCTTTAATTCCTCTTGAGTGTAACAACTGGTGGACCCGCTTCAAATCGTGAAAACCGGCCAGGCTTGGTTCGGCTACCAAAACTATCATATCAACCTCTACCATAGAGGCAATCACGGCACAACCAATCCCCGGCGGACCGTCAGCAATAATTAGTTCGGGCTTATCCTTTTTGGCAATAGAACGGGCCATGCTTTTAACCTGGGTCACCAACTTACCCGAGTTTTCCTCCCCCGGTCTCAGGTCTGCAAAAAACAGGTTCTGCCTATAATGATTAAATACCCCTTCGTAACAATTTCCCGAAGACCGTGGTTCCATAACAATAGCCTCCACTGGGCATATTTTTTCACAAAACCCACAACCCTCACAAAACAGGGGTATAACCTGATACTCCGGGCTAATGGCACCGAAGCGGCAAAGTTCTTCGCAAAGTCCGCAGGAAATACAGGATTCTCCGTCTATATACGCACTAAAACCCGCGGTAAACGGATATCTTTTTACGTTTTGGGGTTTCAAAAGAATAGGTAAATTCGAAGCATCAACATCATAATCACAAGCCATACATTTGTCCGCCAAGTAAATAAACGAAGAAGTTAATGCGGTTTTGCCCGTACCACCTTTGCCACTTATAAATAGTACTTCTTTCATAATAACCTCCAATTGGGCATTAGCAACCCGGGAATATCTTCCTTCTTATATCTGGGTGATTGCCTTACCCCCCTATGCCCTCCGATGAAAACAACGGGAGTGAACTAGTTGTAATCATTGTCTGCCTGACTCCCGTATCTGGCAATGTCTTGTCCCACAGCTCCCGTAACCTGTTTAAAAACATCGCCTATTATATCCCTTAAGATAGGCATGGCTTTTAGGGGGTCCCCTCCTTGCATATAAGCCCGGGCCAATTCAATATTGAAGGGTATGCGTCCTAATATGGGCACTCCGGTCCGGTTAGATAGGGCCGATAGTTCTCCATCTTTTCCCCGCCAGCGGTTTATTATTAACCCGCCGGGTATCCCCAGCATTTCTATAGCTTCCAGCGAAAGTTCCAGATCATGTAATCCGAATGGGGTAGGCTCAGTCACCAATAAGCAATAATCACTGTCCCTAATAGACTCGATCATGGCACAGGTGGTGCCTGGTGGGCAATCAACTATCCTTAGAAGGGCGTTTTCACCCTGGTCCTTAACCGCACTAATTAGCGGCGGACTTTGGGCTTCCCCTATATTTAGCCGCCCGGTCAGTAGTCGACCCCGCTCCGGCAAACAGGTTTCTTCAATAACCCCGATAGGATGTCTTATTTCATTTATGGCTGCCCGGGGGCAAAGGTAGGCACAGGCACCACAGGAATGGCATAATTCGTTAAACAGCATTACTTTTTCATCTTTTATTACTAATAAAGCGTTAAAATTGCACACCTCAGCACATTTCCCGCAGTAATCGCAGGCATCATAATTGATTTCTGGCACCAAACGGCTTACCTGAGTAGTTGTCTGGGGTGTTACCAACAATACTACACCGGCATTGGGTTCCTCCACATCGGTGTCAATTAAAGCGGTATCATTATCACCAAAAATCCGCAACAGGCATGTACTTACCAGGGTTTTTCCCGTGCCACCTTTACCACTAGCGACCGCGATTTGCATACTTATCACCTTCCTGAGAAACTATCAACTGTGGCACTCTCCCGCATGGGCGTGCTCAGAACACACTTCCCCACTGCTAATTAACTCACCCTTTTCGAAACGAGAAATTACATCCTCAATTTTTCCGGAAACCCCAACAATTAACTGTATACCCTGCTCGGCAAACAAATCCTGGGCTCTGCCGCCCATCCCGCCGGCTATAACCAATTCGGTGCCCAGCTGTTTCAGAAATCCCGGGAGAACACCGGGTTGATGTCCGGGGTTAGCCACTGATTTTTGTATTTTGTTTTCCGTATCATAAAGAACAAAAGCTTCACAATGCCCGAAATGTGCACAGACTATATCCCCTTCTTTTGGAATAGCAACTAGCATAAAAATCAACCTCCACTACATTTATTTATTGAACCCCACGGCTAGGAGCAAAATTGATTCGCAGCCTTACACCCCACGCTTTGCCCCATTAGACTTAATTGCTGGGAGCCGTTATCTCCCGGAGTTCACCGTCCTGAAAGCTCTTGAGGGCTTCTTCAACGGTCTTGCCGTCGGAAATAGCAAATATTTTAATTCCGGCCGATTTTAAAGCCTCATAGGCCTTGGGCCCAACCCGTTGGGAAATGACAAATCCCACTTGATTTTTCATCAAGGCTTGAACGGCCCCTGTACCAGCACCATGTTCCGCCCCGGGGCCGGTATTTGCCAAAGGTTCATATTGTTTGTCTATCGTATCCCAAAGCATAAAATATTTACAGCGGCCAAATCTTCCATCTATTAACGACGAAGGGGATGAATCAGTTGAGCAAATGGCAATTTTTTTGTTCATTATTCTCACCACCTTTCATTCAATCATCGGATTACTACGACCTCTCTCCATAATAAGCCAATAAAGCAGAATTATAAACAGTATAATGAGCATATGCCCAATACTATTTCTACTAATGATATTTCTCCGAATAGCTATGTGTCAAGTAAATTATTGAAAATATTTCGTTTGTTAAAGAATAAATCAGCTTGTCATTCTGTGTGACCTTTGGCTGCGTGCGGACCCTTGCTGCAAAGGCTCACAAAAAAATTAATAGTAATCCGGGGCAATGGTAAGTCCTTTAACTATTACTATTCCCTTGGACCATTTAATTAAAATAACATGAATATGGATTTCCGACATGCTAAACTAATAATGGAGCCTTTTTCCGTATGGGATAATAGGCGGGAGGTAGATAAATATGCTCGAAGTATTCCGTTTTGAAGATATGGTTTGCGCTAAAGGTAAGAGGGAAATGCCCTGGAAACCAACCTTTCAAATGAATGTCTATTATTATCTAATTGACGGTCTTCTTATAGATTCCGGGCCCTATACCCTAGCTGAGGAAGCAATACAATTTTTTAATGCCCATAGGATAAATCAGGTTTTTTTATCACATATCCACGAAGATCATTCCGGTATGGCTTATTGGTTGCAGGAACAGATGCAGGTCCCCATCTATATACATGAGGGTTCCGTGGAAGAGGCGGGACAAGAGCCAGATTTAGCCGGATACCGTTTGGATATCTGGGGCCGGAGAAGGGCCTTTAAACCCAGACCGATAGGCGATACCATTAGAACCAGCCGCTATGTTTTCGATGTCATTGATACCCCCGGGCATTATCCTTATCATAAGGTGTTGCACGAAAAAAATAGAGGCTGGCTTTTTTCCGGTGATCTTTTAAATAATCTTAGGCCCAAAAGCGTTATGTTAGGCGAGGATATGAGCGCAACAATACTATCTTTAAAGAAAGTATTGGGATTGAATATAACCACTATCTTTTGTGCCCACAGCGGTATTCGTAGAAACGCCGAAGTAGTATTGCAATACAAGCTTAGCTATCTGCTAGATCTACAATATAATATCCGGGAATTAAGAAATAGCGGAATGAGTAATAACGAAATCACTCAACAACTTTTCCCCGGTCCCGATCCCTTAGGTGACACATCCGGGGGGGAATTCTCCCCTTATTATTTAGTTAGCACCCTTTAGATAACTGTTTATTTGTCGGTATACCCTTCGCATCTTAAGTGGAATAATGCCACTTCCCATGCTAAGCAACTGCTTATATTATTGCCCAAAGGCACAAAAACGCCGCAAACCCATAATGTTACAAGTAGCGGCTCCGGTGGTGCCAAAGAAATATGCCGGCTTCTGAATACAATAAGATGTGATAGTAGAGTTTACCACGGTACTACCCGTAGCTACTATAATTTCACACCATTCAAGTACATCCTCGGTTGCCCCATACCCTTCTACCTTTATGCCCGATTTTACTTTCCCGATATTATCCGGGTCCAGATCCACTACCCTCAAAGGGAAGCTTCCCGCCAGCTTTTCCAGCATAGCCGGCTGATAGCCGATAAGGGCTACTTTAGGAATGCCGTGATCTTTTTTAATCTGTTCTACTAATTCGGTTGCGCATTGTTCCGGTTGCTCGTCATGGCAATGGATGGTCTTTTCAACTAAACCCAAGCTACGGCATACTGCATTCATGCTGGACACCAATACAGCCCGCTCAAAATTGCTATTAAGCGGCATAGTCAATACCTCTTGCAATGTGCCGGTAAAATTACCTGACATATCAGTAAAAGCCTGTCCCTTAGCTCCCTTGAACTCGGCCTGCATCAAAACCTCCTTGCCTTTAACAATAGGGAAATCTCCCCTTTTAGGATTTCCGATAGCCTCTTTTACCGATAAAGAACGTCCGGTAATCATAATCTCCTGCCCTAATAGATTGTTTTCTTCCACTATTTCCTGAAACCGCTTCATAAGTTCGGAATAAAATTCATTCTGCATTTTAAATCATCCCCTTCTTCATAACTCACATTATAATTTAAGTTTTATCTTCCTGCAAAAAATACCAGGGGTGAAAAATGGCAAACGCCCCTCGACACTAAGAAACAATATCTCTCTAGACAAAGTTTGCCAACATGATATCATCGAAGTAGTGGTATTCATATTCGGCTTGGCCCTATTATTTACAGCATATCTGGCACCCCCTGCTAGGAATCCGTATTCGCGATAGAATTGATATAGCACAACTATTATCTACATTTCATTACCATAAACTGTTATCAGACTGCTATAACCTATTATTCTTCCCATGAAAACGACTATACAATTGAGGTGGTATTATTGTTTGATTGGCATATATTGGGTGATTTGTTTGAACAGAATCAGTATATGGCGGTAATATATATAGATAAAAACGGCATTATCAAGTATCTGAATGATACATATCTGAAAATCCTGGATTTAAAACGGGAACAGGTAGTGGGGAAACATATATTGGATATTACCCCTCATAGTAGGGCTTATATTACATTGCAGACCGGGAAGGCTAAAGTGGGTTATGAATGGATAGTAAACAAACACTGTACCCTAGGCACGGCCCTGCCCATCTTTGGAAACGGCGAAATTGTTGGTGTATTCGGCTACACTATATTTTTGGACATTTGGGATGGCAAGGATATATTAGATGAAGTTTTAGCCAGTCTAGATTTATATAAAGATGAGGTCACTAGGATTCATAGAGCCTGCTATAGCTTTGAGGATATACGCTATAAAAGCCAAATCATGCGCGAAATAATTGAATTAGGGAATAATGTAGCTAGCCATCCGTTTACGACCGTACTCATAACCGGTGAAA
Organism: uncultured Syntrophomonas sp.; assembly: GCA_964422685.1. GTDB lineage: Bacteria > Bacillota > Syntrophomonadia > Syntrophomonadales > Syntrophomonadaceae > Syntrophomonas. The sequence continues at coordinate 27,828 of CAYRCG010000008.1, forward strand.
GCGGTACGGGCAAGGAATTGTTTGCTCATGCAATACATAACGCTAGCAAGCGATGCAAAAAACCTTTCGTCCGCGTAAATTGTGCAGCAATACCCGAAAACCTTTTAGAATCAGAGTTATTCGGCTATGAAGAAGGGGCTTATACCGGGGCAAAAAAAGGTGGGAAACTAGGCAAGTTTGAACTTGCTGATAAGGGAACAATTTTTTTAGATGAAATAGCGGAAATACCCCTTAGTATGCAAAGTAAATTATTATATGTGCTACAAGAACAGGTTATAGAACGTTTGGGATCATTAGATCCTATTAGAATTAATGTAAGGGTGATCGCAGCTACCAACCGGGATCTCAATAAAATGGTGGATGAAGGCCTTTTTCGCCGAGATTTATTCTACCGCCTAAATGTAGTTAATATTGAAATACCACCCTTGCGTGATAGGCTGATAGATATTCGGTGTATTGCACAATATATAATTCGTAAACTCAACAGTCGTTTAAACATGCCTGAGGTGACAATCGATGATAAAGCACTGCAATTATTGTGCAAATATAATTGGCCGGGTAATGTCAGAGAGTTAGAAAATGTTTTGGAAAGAAGTTTAATAATTGCGGAAATGGATAAAGGCGGAACACTGTTAGCTGAACATATCAGTATAAAGGATAAGGCATCTGAATTAAACGGCTCCTCTGGCAAGAAAGTATTAAAAGATATAATGAATGATTATGAAGAAAGCGTTTTAGTTAAGGCTTTAAAAAAATGTCACTTTGATGTTCCGGTTACAGCTAAACTTCTCGGTATTGATGCATCGTCAATGTATAGAAAGTTGAAAAAACACGATATCACCCTAGATAGAGGGCTTCGCATAAAGTGAATCCTGGTAATTTTGCAAGTAAACTCTTATTTCTGATAATAGCCTAAAACAGCTATAA